>NZ_JAOQJO010000001.1:407447-545508 GCF_025567015.1 Waltera acetigignens
ATATTCTGAATATCCTCAATGGAATTTACATTCCTCACACGTTCCGAAGCGATCATGAATTTGTTGTTGCCGCAGGGCTGGATCTCCAGATAGTCATAGAATTTCACCAGTCTGGCAATCTGGGCATCCGACTGTCCGTCCAACAGTGCCCGGTACAGTTCTCCCGCCTCGCAGGCACTTCCCAGTATCAGTCCTTCTCTGTACTTCATCACCAGACTCTTGGGAATCCGGGGATGTTTGCTAAAATAGGTCAGATGCGACTGGGACACCAGACGATACAGGTTGATACGCCCCAGATCATTTTTCGCCAGAATAATGGCATGGTAAGAGGGCATCTTCTTCACGGCATCCACACTGGAAGCTCCCAGTGCATTGACTTCCGTCAGATTATGAATGTCCTGCTCTTCCAGCATTTTAATAAATTTCACGAAAATATGGGCCGTGCACTCCGCATCATCCACGGCTCTGTGATGATTCTCCAGGGAAATCCCCAGGGTCTTGGCCACCGCATCCAGCGTATGCTTCGACTGGTTCTTCAAAAGTACTCTGGAAATGCCCACGGTATCCACATAGGTAAACTCCTGCGGATAGCCCAGTCTTCTGCAATTCTCCATAATGAAACTCATATCAAAGCTGGCATTGTGAGCCACCATGATACAGCCTTCACAGAACTGCAGAAACTGCGGCAGGATCACGTCGATCTGGGGGGAATCCATAACATCCTCGTCCCGGATGCTGGTCAGCTTCTCGATTTCGAAGGGAATCGGCACATCCGGGTTGACAAAGGTGGAAAAACGATCCACGATCTCTCCACCGGATACCTTTACCGCACCGATCTCGATAATGCGGTTGTTGACCGGGGAAAATCCCGTGGTCTCGATATCGAATACCACATAATCCTCATGCAGACTCTGTCCCTTATCATTCGTCACTATCTCTTTCAGATCATCCACCAGATAGGCTTCCACACCGTAAATGATCTTGAAGAAATCCTGCTTGTCCGGATTCTCGTCTCCGGCTTCTTTCCGCTTGCCTTTTTCCGCTTTCCACAGGTCATCCCAGACATGGTTTGCATCGGTAAAACTCTGTACCACGCCGTGATCCGTGATGGCAATGGCCCGATGTCCCCATTTGTAGGCGCGCTTTACAATGTCCTTGGCCTCGGAGACACCGTCCATATCACTCATCTTTGTATGACAGTGCAGCTCCACACGCTTTCTGGCGGAGGTATCCATTCTCGTATTGGTAAAATCAGGGATCTTCTTGATTCCCGCAATGGAACCGATGGCCAGCTCGTGATCGAACTTATCCATCATACAGATTCCCTTGACCTTTAAGAAAGCTCCCGGCTTGATGTCCCCGGTCACTTCCTTCACCTGCTCGGTACGCACGAACATCTTGATGGTCATAGTATCGGTAAAATCAGAGATATTGAAAATAATAATCGTCTTCTCGTTCTTGATGTCACGGGTATCCACGGACAGTACCTTACCGCGGATGACCACCTCACCCATCTCTCCGATGAGTTCCTCAATCTTCATGGCCTCTTCTTCGAAATCACGCCCGTAGATGACATCCGGATTGTCTGATCTCTTCAACGCACCTTTTTCAAAGTTACCACCCTTACGAAACTCGCCCTTTTTGAATTCTCCACGCTTGAATTCACCGCGGCTGCCACCCTGAAAGCTCTTGGTCACGCCACCGGCATTCTCGGTCTTCGGCTTTTGTGCGGTCTCTGCAGCCTTGCCGGTTTCCGGATCCTGTGCTGTACTTTGCCCGCTTCCTTCCGCCGATGCAGTCTGCTCTCCTTCTTCTCTTCTGCCTTTCGTACGACTGTAAATGGCATCCACCTTCAGACGGATCTTTGCTTCCTCTTCCTCCTGGAAACGCCCGGTCTCTTTTTCCACATAAGCCGTATGGATCTTCACGGAGAATCCACAACGTTCCACCAGGATCTTCTCCAGAATCTGCAGGATCTCCCCTTCCATACTGTGATTTAATACCGTATCTTCCAGCGTTAAAAGCATTTCATTTTCCGAAGGATACTCGATTTTCGCCGTCTTCAGGGCATTATACTGGATATGGCTGTACTCCCGGAATTCCTCCAGAATACTTTCCTTATAAATATCCATCAGCTTTTCCGGATTGTACTGGGAAGACAATTCGAACTTTTCGTATATTTTCACTGTCAGGTTGGCCTGAGGGAACAGCTGCTTCTTGATCTCCTGTTCCGTGGTCCAGATGTCCGCTTTCTGGATCAGGCGGGTACTTTTTAAGTACACCCGAAGAAAGTCTCTGCGTTTTGTCGCCGAGACTCTCTCCACTTCTGTCTGCCCCATCAGGTCACGAATGTCCGTATTCAACTGTAACGAAGGAAATACCTCAAAAAACGGTTTACTCATTTATTTTAACTCCAATGATCCAATTCCTCTTTCAAGGCGGGGAGCAGCTGATCCTCCGGAAGCTTTTTTACGATCTCGCCATGCTTGATCAGCAGACCTTCTCCGATACCGCCCGCAACTCCCAGATCCGCTTCTTTTGCTTCTCCGGGGCCGTTTACCACGCAGCCCATGACAGCCACTTTGATATCCAGCGGGTAATCCTCTACCATTTTCTCCACTTTAGTGGCCAGATCGATCAGATTGATCTGGGTTCTTCCACAGGTGGGACAGGATACGACCTCAATGCCGCCCTTGCGCAATCCTAATGTACGCAGGATCAGCTTTGCGGATTTGATCTCCTCTACGGGATCTCCTGTCAGGGATACCCGGATGGTGTCACCGATGCCCTGGCTTAAGATCAGGGACAGACCGATGGCTGACTTGATATTACCGCTGTTCACAGTACCGGATTCGGTAATGCCCACATGCAGAGGGTACACCGTACGGCCTGCCAGCAGTTCATGGGCTTTCACGCACATCAGCACATCCGAAGATTTGATACTGATGACCAGATTGTCATATCCCAGATCTTCGATCATGTGTACCTTGTCCAGTGCGCTCTCCACAATACCTTCCGCAGTCACTCCACCGTATTTTTCCACCAACGGCTTCTCCAGGGAACCGCTGTTCACTCCCACACGGATCGGGATATTCCTCTCTTTTGCTGCATCTACCACAGCCTTTACCCGCTCCAGATTTCCGATATTCCCAGGATTGATGCGGATCTTGTCGGCACCGTTCTCAATGGCTGCCAGTGCCATACGGTAGTCAAAATGGATATCCGCCACTAAAGGAATGTGGATCTGCTTCTTGATCTCCCGGATAGCTGCTGCCGCCTCCAGCGTCGGTACTGTGCAGCGGATGATCTCACAGCCTGCCCTCTCCAGACGCAGGATCTGCTCTACGGTTGCCTTCACATCCTCGGTCTTCGTATTGGTCATGGACTGGATGGCGATAGGATTGCCGCCGCCGATCTTCCGGTCTCCGATCTGTATTACTTTGGTATGCATTCTGTAAGTATCTTTATCGTTCATAAGGGCACCTGACCTTTCTCGTCATTCTCATATGTCTATTACTATACCCCTTTTCCGAAAGCCTTGTCAATTCGCAGAAGTGCTGAAATGTCCCGGACTGTTCTGTCTGGCATATCCCAAAAGTTCCAGTTCCATCAGTGCCCGGTTCAGTGCGGAAATGTCCGTATATTCTCCCTTCTCCCAAAGTTCCTGCAACAGCGTCTCCGATGTCTTTGGCACAGGTTCCAGACATTCCAAGATCTTTTGCAGGGATTCTTTGGGCAATTTTACTTTTGCCGTATTTCTGCCGGTTTCCCTATTATTTTTCCGCCTGTTCTTTCCTCCGGAGCCATCTGCGGAAAGTCCCTGTTTTTCCTCCCAGCTCCGCAAAAAATCCTCTGCAAAACTCTCCGGAGATAAAAACACTCCCGCTCCCTGCGTCAGCAGATGATTGCAGCCGTCGCTGAGCCTGTCCGTAAGCCTGCCCGGCACCACATAGACGTCCCTGCCCTGTTCCAGTGCCATATCCACCGTGATCAACGTCCCGCTCTTCTGTCTGGCCTCAATGACGATCAGAGCATCCGACAGTCCGCTGACAATACGGTTTCTTGGTGGAAAATACTGGGGCAGCGGCTTTGTTCCCGGCGCATAGGTGGAGAGCAATCCCCCTTTTTCCAACAGTTCTTCATACAATCTTCGATTCTGTGCGGGATAACAGATATCCACTCCGCATCCCAGCACACCATAGGAAGTTCCTCCCGCAGATAACGCTGCCTGCTGGCTGATCCCGTCAATCCCCCGGGCCATTCCGCTGATGACCTGTATTCCCGCTCTTCCCAGATACTGTCCCAGTTCCTCGGCCACATATCTGCCGTATTCCGAACACTCTCTGGCACCGATGACCGCCACCGCCGGTTCGTTCTCATCCGGCAGTTTTCCCCGGTAAAAAATGCCGTAAGGCGGATCCGGAATTTCTGCCAGTTTCCCGGGAAATCCTTTCTCCTCCCGCAAAAGAAAGTGGATCTGTTGTTCCGAAAGCTGTCCATATTCCTGTTCCCACTCTCCGCTTTTCTTCTGCCGTTCCAAGGCTTCCGCCGCAGAATTGCCCACGCACTCCCTCCATTCCTCTGCCTCCGCCTCATATACCGCCCGGGGTGACCCGAAGCGTGCAAGCAGCCGTTCTGCCCGCACGCCCCCGATTGTATAGGTGCTGCACAAAAAATATGCATATTTTCTCTCTTCCTCCGCCATAAACATACCTGTCCCTTTCCCTGTTTTCACACAGCCCGCACGTTTTCCGTGATTTTCGTACCGGCCCCTTTTTCTTGCCGGACACTTAATGTACCCGGTTCCGGCACACAATTAATTCCAATACGTCTCCGAAGGTCGATAACATGCCGCCTCCAGCAAATGTTCCCCCGTGATCTCTTCCCGGTCCTCCAAATCAGCTATGGTTCGGGCAGTTTTGAGAATCCGGTGATAAACTCTGGCACTGAGCTGCAGCGTACGATACAGCTGTTCCATGACTTTCTGACCCTCCTCTCCCAACGGGCAATATTCTTCCACCTGTGCAGACCGGATGTCCCCATTGAAACGGCAATCCGTTCCTGCAAAACGCTCCGCCTGCCGTTCTCTTGCATGCCGGATCTGCCGCTTCATATCTTCACTGCTTTTTTCCGTTTTCGTTTTCTGCAGATGTAGAATATCCACGGGATGCAGTTCCACACACAGATCAATCCGGTCTAAAATCGGTCCCGATATCTTTCCCAGATATTTCTCGATCTGGGGCTGGGTACAGCGGCATTTATTCCGGTCCGGATAATACCCGCATGGACAGGGATTCATAGCCGCCACCAGAATAAAGTCCGACGGATAAGTGACCATCCCGGCACTTCTGGCGATCTGCACTTTACGCTCCTCCATAGGCTGTCGCATGCCATCCAGCACGTTTTTCCGGAATTCCGGAAGCTCGTCCAGAAACAGTACACCCCGATGGGCCAGCGATACCATACCAGGTCTTGGGATGCCGCTTCCCCCGCCGATCAGTGCTGCCTGTGTCACAGTATGGTGTGGTGCATAAAAAGGCCTCCTTGTGATCAGTGCCTGTCCCGGCGGCAGAAGTCCCGCCACACTGAAGATTCCTGTCACCTCCAGACTTTCTTTCAGTGTCAGAGGCGGCAGGATTCCGGGGATTCGCCCGGCGACCATGGATTTTCCCACCCCGGGCGGCCCTATCATCAACAGATTGTGGAATCCCGCCGCAGCGATCTCGGCACCCCGTTTAGCATTCTCCTGCCCCGCCACTTCCCGGAAATCTCCCGTATCCTGTCCAGTTCCTTCCCTTAGCAAGTCCTCCGCCCGGATCCTCGGCTGATACACTTTTTCAGTTTCCAGCTCCGGATGGTTCAGTGCCGCCAGCAGATCGTTCAGACAGTTCACACCCCAGACCGTGATCCCCGGTATCACCGCAGCCTCCATGGCATTTTCTCCGGGCACCACCACCCTTCGGATACCGCTTTTTGCCGCCTCCTGAACAATGGGAAGTACACCCTTCACCTTCTTGATCTCCCCATTCAGGCCCAGTTCTCCCAAAAACAATGTATCCTGCAGCGCTTCCTCCGGTACCAGTTCCATATCCCGCAAAAGTCCCACAGCTACAGGCAGATCAAAGGCGGTACCATCTTTACGTCGACCTGCCGGAGCCAGATTTACTGTGATATGTGCCGGTGGGATCTGGAAACCGGAATTTTTCATGGCCACACTCACCCTCTCCCGGGATTCCTTCACCTCACTCCCCAGCGACCCCACCAGCTGAAACGATGGTAGTCCCCCTGCCAGATCCACTTCCACGCGGACCAGATATGCCTGCAGACCATAGACTGCAGCCGAAAAAACTGTAGTAAACATAAAATACCTCCTTTAAAATGTTTTATTTATTATGGAAATAACAGTGAAACAAAACAGAAACAGATAAAACGAATGAATCTGACAAAAATAATCAGACTTAACAAAACAATTCATACAATGGGTAATCATAAGAGCCCGCAAAAGGGCAGTGAAACTACCGGAATCTTCTTAGAATTAATATCAGAAATTTTAAATGAAAACGTCTTTTGGTGAAAAATCCTCCGGAACCTCACTACAGATTCACAAAACCGTACGCTTTCCGCTGCGTCGTCTGGTCTGCTCCTATATAGCCGGTTCCGGATCATTCCTTTAAATTTTATTTTCCATGCTGTCGGGATCCTGAGCGAACTGGATCGCATGTTCCCTGTCGATCTTGCCTTCAAAATACAACTGAACAATAGCCTCATCCATGGTGATCATACCCAGTTTCCGGTTGGTCTGCATGACGCTGGCCAGCTGGTGGGATTTGCCCTCACGGATCAGGTTGCGGACCGCATGATTGGCATGCATGACCTCAAAAGCTGCCACACGGTGCTTGCCGTCCGCTGTCGGGATCAGCTGCTGGGATATGACTGCTTCCAGTGTGTTGGACAGCTGGACACGGATCTGTTGCTGCTGATGTGGTGGGAAGACATCGATCACACGGTCTACGGTGCTGGCTGCACCGATCGTATGCAGGGTGGACAATACCAGATGTCCGGTCTCCGCTGCCGTAATAGCTACACTGATGGTCTCGAAGTCACGCATCTCTCCGACCAGAATGACATCGGGATCTTCACGGAGTGCCGCTCTTAAAGCATTGGCATAATTATTGGAATCTATGCCGATCTCACGCTGGTTGACCATGGACATCTTATGCTGATGCAGATACTCGATAGGGTCCTCCAGAGTGATGACATGGGCATCTCTGTTGTTGTTGATCTTGTCGATGATGGCGGCAAGCGTCGTGGATTTACCGCTTCCGGTAGGTCCGGTGACCAGTACCAGACCACGTTTGCGCTGATATAGTTCCACCACGGATTCCGGTACACCCAGCTCTTCCGGAGAAGGCACCACGGTTCCTACCAGTCGGAACGCCAGAGCCACGGAACCTCTCTGCTTGTAGGCATTGACACGGTAACGTCCGCAGTTGGGAATAGAGAAAGACATATCGTATTCTCCCCGTTCCTCAAAACGTTCTCTCTGCACTTCCGTCATGATATTGACTAGTACTTCCAGCGTGTCTGCCGGAAGCATCCTGGGATAATCCATGGTGATCAGATTGCCGTTTACACGCATTTTGGGTGGGATACCTACCGTCAGATGTACATCACTTGCTCCCGCTTCCTTGGCGGCTCTGAGTATTTCTTCGATTGTTGGCATAATTGCTCCTCACTATTTATTGAATATGTACCGGTTGTCCATGGTCTTCATGACATCCACGATCTGGATGTCCTCATTCCCGGGAAGGGACAGATTCAGGATACTGTTATCCCGGAAGCTTACCACTGTCGGCCGCAGTACACTTTCTTCATTTTCATTCAATACCAGTGCTTTCTCTCCCGTACTGAGTTCCACGCTGGCACCGGGCGGAAGGATATTGATGGAACGGATCAATGCCCGTACCGTCTCCGGATCATATACCTCCGGGTGCTCCAGAAGTTCCTGAAGAGCCTTCACCTCAGACTGTGCCGTTCCCTGTAATGTCATGGCCGTGATCTCATCATAACGGTTCGCCACCAGCAATACATTGGCTCCGGCCAGCATTTTATACCTGTTCTTCTCTCCGTCTTCCGGGAACAGGTCCAGCTGTTTTCTGGCTGCCTGCTGGCAGATCCTGCGGATGCCGGATCCGTCGGTGGCAAAAGCCTCCTCGATGATACCGTAGGCCTCTTCCTGTGTCTCGCAGTTCCGCAGCATATCCTCTCTGGTATAAGGTGCCCCGTAATACACGTCATCATGTTTTTTCACTTTTCCCATATCGTGAAGGATGGCAGCACATACGGTATGATACTGTTCTTCCCGTCTGATATTCATCACATGGGTAATCATGGCACAGAGTATTGCCACGTTCAGGGAATGTCTGGAGAAATAATCCTCCCGGCTTCTCAGATTCTGGTAGAAATTGATTTTCTCATCCAAGTGTCCGTAATTGCGGATGACCATATCTGCGATGGACTGGGTACGATTCTGCTTTCTGGTCTTCAGGATACGATCCTGTTCCTCTTCGATGGCACTGACCGCCTGAATCTGAAACCGTTCGAACTCCAGGTCCTCCTGAGTCAGGGGTGGAAGCGGTTCTGCCGGTTCCAGTACATAGACACCGATCAATCCGAAATTACGAATACTTTCTATTGCCTGTAATGACAAAAGGGAATTTCTGTCAAACAAAAGAATACTCTTCTTATTATAAACAGGTCTTGCCAGACGCATTCCCGTCTTCAAGTCTTCCGTTCTTACAAAATGCATCCCTGTCCCCCCCTTATCTTTAGTCACTTATAGAAATAAATATATCACAGTGTTCCTTAATTGACAAGGTGATGTTTAGTCCTCACGCAGAGCCTCCGCCAGCTTATGCAATGCTCTTTTTTCCATGCGTGAGACATAGCTTCTGGAAATTCCGAGAACATCTCCCACCTCCTGCTGTGTGTGTTCTTTACAGCCCAGGATCCCATAGCGCATCACCAGAATCCGATACTCCCGCTCCGTAAGACAGTGGTCCAGAGCCAGGAACAGGCGCCTGATATTTCTGTCAAGCTCCAGATCCTCCACCACGTCCTTCTGCTTCTCTTCGATCACGTCCAACAGATGGATGGCATTTCCTTCCTTATCCTGTCCGATAGGTTCATACAGGGAGACTTCCCTGGAAAGTTTTTTGCGGCTGCGCAGCATCATCAGAAGTTCGTTATCAATGCATCTGCAGGCATAGGTAGCCAGTCTTCCTTTTCCTGAGTCAAAAGAATTCACTGCTTTGATCAGTCCGATACATCCGATAGAGATCAGGTCCTCCATGTCTTCCTCAACATTCTGGTATTTTTTGGCAATGTGTGCCACCAGGCGCAGATTCCTCTCCACCAGGATCTCCCTGGCCTGTCTGGATTCTTCCACGGTACCTTCCCTGAGCAAGCGGATATAATACGCTTCTTCTCCTGCGGTTAATGGCTGCTGAAAGGTCTTCAAAAAATCCCTCCGTGGACAGTTGCTTATGATAGTTTATGTGATTTTCTGTCCACAAGTGCCTGTCAGTCTCCCACGATCCTCAGAATAAAAACTGCGCCATCACGTAATTGCTCAGATCCAGACCTCTCTTTGTCAGTGCCAGGAACCGGTCTTTTTTCTGATTCTCTTTCCTCTCCGTAACGGTCAAAAGACCATCCGCCACATTCCGTGCGATCACTTCTCCGTAGACTTCCTCCACAGTCCTGCCGTATTGTTCTGCAAAATCCACACAGGATACTCCTCTTGTCAGCCGCAGTCCCAGAAACATGGTCTCCTCCATCCGGTCCTGTACCGTCAGTGTCTGCTCCTCTTCCCTGCTTTCCAGCGGATGTGCCAGATAAGCTCCCAGACTCTTTTCGTTCTGAAACCGCACATTATCGATAAGGGATGCCGCACCGATACCGAATCCCAGGTAATCCCTGCGGATCCAATAGCCCACATTATGTCTGCATTCATAACCATCCCTGGCATAGTTGGATATCTCATACCGATGGAACCCGTACTTTGACAGCACCTCTATGGTCTCCTCATACATGGCACGCTCCGTCTCTTCCTCCGGCAAGGGCAATTCTCCCCTCTCTGCCATGGCCGCAAAAGGGGTTCCCTCCTCCACGATCAGGCTGTAGGCAGAGATATGCTGCGGCATGGGTTCTAAGTGCAGCACCTTTTCCAGCGTGTCCCGATAGCTTGCAAGCGTCTGTCCCGGCAGTCCGCTCATGATATCCACATTGATATTCGTAAATCCTGCCTCCACGGCCTCCCGGTACACCTGGCAGAAGCCTTCAAAATCATGGATCCTGCCCAGATTTTTCAGTTCTTCTGCCTGGGCAGACTGCATACCGATACTGAGACGGTTGATTCCTGCCGTGTAAAAATTCCGAAGTTTCTCTGCGTTGGCCGTCCCCGGATTCACCTCCATGGTGATCTCCGCGTCCTGTGCCATTGCGAACTGCTCTCTGATACGGTCCATCAACTGCCCGATCTGTTCCCCGGACAACAACGACGGCGTACCTCCTCCGATAAATATACTGGTCACGGTACGGTCACTGTAATCTTTTGCTCTTCCCCCGATCTCTGCAAAAAGTGCAGCCATATAGGCTTCCCTTGTCTGCTCCGTGGCAGGGGCAGACAGGAAATCACAATAGCTGCACTTTCTTACGCAAAAGGGAATATGAATGTATAATTCCAGTTCCTTTTTATTCATATTGCTCCTTCAATTACTTCATCAGTTTTTATCATCCAGCTTCAGAACACTCATAAATGCCTTCTGCGGGATCTCTACATTGCCGAACTGACGCATACGCTTTTTACCCTCTTTCTGCTTCTCCAACAGCTTCTTCTTACGGGTAATATCACCGCCGTAACATTTCGCCAGCACATCCTTACGCATGGCCTTTACCGTTTCTCTGGCAATGACCTTGCCGCCGATGGCTGCCTGGATAGGAATCTCGAAGAGGTGTCTGGGAATCTCGTCCTTCAGCTTTTCACACATCCTACGTCCTCTCTCGTAAGCGGAATCTGCACAGACGATGAAGGACAGGGCATCCACTTCCTCGCGGTTGATCAGAATGTCCAGCTTCACCAGATTCGATCTCTCGTAACCCTTCAGATCGTAATCAAAAGATGCGTAACCACGGGAACGGGATTTTAAAGCATCAAAGAAATCATAAATGATCTCGTTCAGGGGCAGTTCGTATTTCAACAACGCTCTGGTGCCCTCGATGTATTCCATGCCGAGGTATTTGCCGCGGCGCTCCTGACACAGTTCCATGATGGAACCGATAAATTCGGAAGTCACCATGATCTCTGCATTTACCACCGGTTCTTCCATATATTCGATCTCGGAGGGATCCGGCAGATTGGAAGGATTGGTCAACTCAATTACTTCCCCATTGGTCTTATGCACCTTATAGACAACGCCGGGGGCGGTAGTCACCAGATCCAGATTGTATTCTCTCTCCAGTCGTTCCTGAATGATCTCCAGATGCAGCAGTCCCAGAAATCCGCACCGGAAGCCAAATCCCAGTGCCACAGAAGTCTCCGGTTCATAGAACAGGGACGCATCGTTCAACTGTAACTTCTCCAGCGCATCTCTCAGATCCGGGTACTTGGAACCGTCTGCGGGATATAATCCACAATATACCATGGACTGTACCTTTTTATAACCGGGCAGAGGTTCTGCGCAGGGATTGTTGTCGTCCGTTACGGTATCACCCACTGCTGTATCTTTTACATTCTTGATGGAAGCCGTGATGTAGCCTACCATTCCGGCAGAAAGCTCGTCACAGGGGATAAACTGTCCCGCTCCGAAATAACCGACCTCCACGACCTCTTCCTTCGCTCCGGTAGCCATCATGCGGATCATGGTACCCTTTTTCACTGTGCCTTCCATGACACGGCAGAAAATGATAACACCCTTATAGGAATCATATACAGAGTCAAAGATCAGTGCCTGTAAAGGGTTGTCCGGATTCCCCTTGGGGGATGGGATTTTTTTCACGATCTGCTCTAAGACTTCCTCAATACCGATGCCGTTTTTCGCGGAGATCAGCGGAGCATCCTGTGCCTCGATACCGATGACGTCCTCGATCTCTTCAATGACTCTCTGGGGATCTGCGCTGGGCAGATCGATCTTGTTGATGACCGGGAAAACATCCAGATCATGATCCAGTGCCAGATAGACATTGGCCAGTGTCTGTGCCTCAATGCCCTGTGCCGCATCCACCACCAGAATGGCGCCGTCGCAGGCCGCCAGAGAACGGCTGACCTCATAATTGAAATCCACATGGCCCGGAGTATCGATGAGGTTGAAAATGTATTCCTCTCCGTCCTGTGCTTTATATACGGTACGCACGGCCTGTGCCTTGATGGTAATGCCACGCTCTCTCTCCAGGTCCATATTGTCCAGGACCTGTGCCTGCATCTCTCTGCTGGTGAGCAGACCGGTCTTCTCAATGATACGGTCCGCCAGGGTGGATTTGCCGTGATCTATGTGTGCCACAATACAAAAATTGCGGATTTTGCTCTGATCTATTACTGCCATACTACTGTCCTTTCCTGACATATTCTTGCATCTAACGATTGTAGCATAAATTCCGCATTCTTGTCTATGATTTTACTTCGATTCGTTGTCTTATCCTGCTTTTATGTATCGCTACTCTCCCTTAAGCACCATATCCAGAATATGTGCCAGAGGATCACAGGCATTTATGGCCTCCTCCACAGTATTGTTCTGGGCTCCCAGTTCCACCAGAAGTGTCCGGGGACGCAGATGCATATTGTAGCGGTAGCCCTTCAGATAGATCCTGCGGGTCAGTCCCGGGTAATACTCCGCCGCCTTCAACTGCATCTGAAAAGAAAACGCCAGATTGGCCTCCTGGTTCTCGTTGGCCAGGTAGTCAATATCTCCCGTCTTGCGGGTCCTGCTCAGACCGTTAAAGAACATAAATCTTGCCGTGGGTCTCCCTTGAATATCCGTCACCAGCTTTGTCTCTTCCGCCACCTCATCCCGGTGCAGATCGATGATCACCTGGATAGAGGGATTCTCCGCAAGGATCTGTTCCACTGCCGGAAGTGCCCGGGAATACGCATTGTCTCTGGTCTCCACATCATATTGACCGGTATTGTGCAGCACCCGGTAACCATATTGTTCTGTCAGGATCTTGGTCAGACACTCTCCCACTCCCACGATACCGGTGTTCACATCTCCCGGAACCGAATCCGCAAAAGCCTCCTGGGAATGGGTGTGATAGATCAGGATCTGTGGTCCGTCACCTTCCTGTGGCAACGTCATATCCATTCCCAGCAGTTTTTCCACGGATAACTGATCACTGCCTGCCATGGTATTGGCATCTATGGCATAAAAATTCCGTACCAGTGTCTCATAATCCGCAAGCTGTGTGCGGTCAATCTGCACCTGTTGTACCGCCGGACGAAAATTGCTCAATGCAGTCCCGGCTGTTGCCTCCACACTCTCCGGGATAAGGGCCGTCTGCTGCGTTTCCTCCGGCTGCGGAAGGAGAAGTTCTTCGCTGATCAGATCTTCGGTGGTCAGGGTCCGGCAGGTAGTCTCATCCTCCTCCGGATTCTGTGTCCCCTGCTGCTCCACAATACCATAGCCTAACAGCGGTACTACTTCCCACATATTCTGCTGCAGCAGTAATCCGGTACTGCTGCTTTCTCCTGACAAAGCTTCGGAACAGGCAAATACCGGAAACTCATTTTCTCCCCGATCCGCCATCAAAAGCCCACAGACAACTGTCAGCAAAAACAGTGCGATCCGCCAGACAGTATTTTTCGGATTCTTCACGGTCCGCGCTCTCCTTCCGCACTTTTTTTGTTACGACAGTTCAGCCCGCGTCAGTCGCAAAGTCGCCTTGACCTGCTCTTACGTCACTTTGTGACTACCTTTGCTCGTAATCCGGTGCTCAACTCATGAACTGTTACCCTATATATATGCAGTTACGCCCAGTTTTTTTCCATGGCAATATTGATTCCCTCGGAGACCGTGTAGCTGACCCGTTTGATCACAGAATCGATATCCTTTCCGGTCATATACATATTGTTCAGTTCTGCAAAAGCCATGCGGTGCTGTCCCATATATTTGACCGCATCGAACTCCTTTTCCCCGCTCATCAGCTTCTCCAGTGCATCTCCCACAATCGTGGCGGCATCCACCACCGTGGGGATCCCGATGGCAATTACCGGTACACCCAGGGTCTCTTCGGTCAGGGCATTGCGGTGATTGCCCACGCCGGAGCCGGGCTGAATGCCGGTATTGGTGATCTGGATCGTACGGTTCAATCTTCTGGTGCTGCGGGCCGCCAGCGCATCCACCACGATCAACACATCCGGTTGCGTCTCCTTCACCACACCGCTTATGATTTCTGCCGTCTCCATACCGGTCTTCGCCATTACCCCCGGCTCAATACTACTGACCAGATTCATACGGGTACAGTTGTAGGCTGCTTTGCCGTAGGCTCTGACCACGTGTCTGGTGATCAGCAGATTGTCCACCACCTGCGGTCCCAGAGCGTCTGCCGTCACTTCCCGGTTCCCCAGCCCCACGATCAATACCGACAGTTCCTCCGCTTCCCCGGGCATCATTTTCAAAAGTTCCTCCGCTAACGCCTCCGAGATCTCCCTGTGGTAATCGTCATCCGGTTCCACCATGGCCGGTGCCTCCATGGTCACATAGACACCCATGGGCTTTCCCAGTGTTTTTTCCGCATTTTTCGTATCGATGGTCACCTTGGTAATGCGGATATCCGTCTCTTCCTCATAGTGCTCGTCCACCGACACACCCCGCAGTTTGCTTTCCTCTTCATTGACACTTTCTCTTGCCTCCAGAGCCAGGTCTGTTCTGATCTGAAAAGTTTCCATTTTTTCACCCTCTGTCTGCCTTTCTTATCAATACATTTTTTACAAAAATCCGCAAAATATGTATTGACAAAAGCTCCCAGATTGTCTAAACTACAATAGTATGTTTACGTTAGTCTTCCGTGTCTGGCTAAAGTGAAACATTTCTTGTAAATTATAATTTTATTGTATACATTATGGAGGTGTACGACTTGGCTAACATTAAATCTGCAAAAAAGAGAATTTTAGTATCCCGCACAAGAGCTGACAGAAACAAGGCTATCAGATCCGGCGTTAAGACCGCTATCAAGAAGGTATACGCTGCAATCGAGACCGGTGACAAGGAAGCAGCTAAGGCTGAATTAACCGCTGCTACCAAGACCATCGAGATGGCTACTTCTAAGGGCGTTTACCACAAGAACAACGCTGCAAGAAAGGTTTCCCGTCTGAGCAAAGCTGTCAACGGAATGGCTTAATTTTTCTTGCACTGGTACAGAATTTAAGACATACAAAAGCGCCTATACCGTCATGTAGGTGCTTTTTTTGTGCCCTTTTTCAAATGTCACTTCTTGCTGCCTCATTCCAAGCAGATCCGGCTGACTGTCTTCCGCCCGTTTCATATACTTTATACACCATCTCGCTTAAAAGCTCGATGGTGTACATTTGCCAAATACCGATTCTTGTGCAAGCACAAATCTGTACCTGGCTCATCGTATACACAAAAAAGGACCTCTGCACAGTACACTATGCAGTGATCCTTTCTTATTTTATATCTTATATTCTTATGCCTTGCGTTCTTACAGCTTACTGCTGTGCTACATCCTTCATGGAGAAGCTGATTCTGCCCATCTTATCCTTACCCAGGCATACTACAGTCACTACATCGCCCAGAGTCAGAACATCTTCTACACGGTTGATTCTCTCCTTGGCGATCTTGGAGATGTGTACCATGCCTTCCTTGCCGGGTGCGAACTCGATGAATGCACCGAACTCCTTGATGCTGACTACCTTACCCTTGAAGATCTGGCCCTCTTCGAAATCGGTGGTGATGATCTTCACCATCTCCAGAGCCTTATCCATCATTTCCTTGTCAGTACCGCAGATAGATACCTTACCATCATCGGTGATATCGATCTTCACACCGGTACGGGCAATGATCTCATTGATGGTCTTACCACGCTGTCCTACTACATCACCGATTCTGTCGGGATCGATCTGAATGGAGATGATCTTGGGAGCGTACTTGCCAACCTCTGTTCTGGGAGCAGAGATAGCGGGCTTCATGCAGGTATCCATGATGAACAGTCTTGCATCACGGCATCTTGCAATAGCGCCTTCTACGATAGGTCTGGTCAGACCGTGGATCTTAATATCCATCTGGATCGCGGTAATACCTTCGGTAGTACCGGTTACCTTAAAGTCCATATCTCCGAAGAAGTCTTCCAGTCCCTGGATATCGGTCAGCAGAACGAAATCGTCATCGGTCTCGCCGGTTACCAGACCACAGGAAATACCTGCTACCATCTTCTTGATGGGTACGCCTGCTGCCATCAGGGACATGCAGGAAGCACAGGTGGATGCCATGGAGGTAGATCCGTTGGATTCAAAAGTCTCAGATACGGTACGAATTGCATAAGGGAACTCGTCCTCACTGGGCAGTACGGGGATCAGGGCTCTCTCAGCCAGAGCGCCGTGACCGATCTCACGTCTTCCGGGTCCGCGGGAAGGCTTGGTCTCACCTACGGAATAGGAAGGGAAGTTATAGTGATGCATATATCTCTTGCTTACTTCGTTCTCATCCAGGCCATCGATCTTCTGCTGCTCGGACAGAGGCGCCAGAGTACATACGTTACAGATCTGGGTCTGTCCACGGGTGAACATAGCGGAACCATGTACACGGGGGATGATGTCTACTTCTGCTGCCAGAGGACGGATCTGTGTGATTGCACGTCCATCGGGCCGCTTGTGATCTTTCAGGATCATCTTACGAACGGTCTTCTTCTCATACTGGTATACTGCCTCACCTAAGATAGCCAGCCACTCTTCGTTCTCAGCGAAAGCCTCGGTCAGCTTGTCGGTGATCACACGGATATTCTCCTCACGGGTCTGCTTATCATCGGTGAATACAGCTTCTTCCATCTCAGCGGGAGATACGATCTTCTTCATCTCCTCGAACATTTCAGCGGGCACTGCACAGCTGGTGTACTCGTGCTTCTTCTTGCCTACTTCTGCTACAATCTTGTCGATGAAAGCAATGATGGTCTGGTTCACTTCGTGAGCCTTATAAATTGCTTCGATCATGGTTGCTTCAGGAATCTCGTTCGCTCCTGCCTCGATCATGATCACCTTTTCTCTGGTGGAAGCAACGGTCAGGTTCAGATCACCTTTCTTCCACTGCTCCTGGCTGGGATTGATGATGAACTCGCCATCGATCATGCCTACCTGGGTCATAGCGCAGGGGCCATCGAAAGGAATATCGGAAATGCAGGTAGCGATAGCTGCACCGATCATAGCCACCAACTCCGGACGACACTCGGGATCCACGCTCATTACCATGTTGTTCAGGGTTACATCATTACGGTAATCCTTGGGGAACAGGGGACGCATGGGTCTGTCGATGACACGGCTGGTCAGAATAGCATTCTCACTTGCCTTTCCTTCTCTCTTGTTGAAACCGCCGGGGATCTTACCCACAGCGTACATCTTCTCTTCATACTCTACACTCAGAGGGAAGAAATCGATACCGTCTCTGGGCTTCTCGGAAGCGGTTGCGGTACAGAGAACCGTGGTATCACCATAATGCATGAATGCACATCCGTTTGCCTGCTTACCTACACGGTTGATATCAACCACCAGAGGTCTGCCTGCAAGATCCATCTTGTAACTTTGATACATAAATTCCTCCTATCCATCGTACTGTGACTGTTATCTTTGGTGCCACGCTACGATATGAATTATTATTCTACGGGCTGGAGGATTACCGAAACTACTGAAAATTCCATGTCGCTCCCATGATCCGCAACATAATCTTTTCAGCGGTCTCGGGGCTCACTTCCATCCCGTGTGTTACCTTTTCAGGCGCGGTGAATTAGATTTTCACCGTGCATATGGATGTAATGAGAAACAAGAGAAGCGGAGCGCCGATGTAATCGGCAGACCCCGCTCACCAGTCAGCATTATTTTCTTAAGCCAAGCTTCTCGATTAATGCACGATATCTCTCAATATCCTTCTTCTTCAGGTACTCCAGAAGACCACGTCTCTGACCTACCATCTTCAGCATACCACGACGAGAATGATGATCCTTGGGGTTCTCCTTCAGATGCTCGGTAAGCTCCTGGATTCTTGCGGTCAGGACTGCTACCTGTACCTCAGGTGAACCGGTGTCACCGGGGGTTCTTGCATACTCGTTCATGATGGCTGTTTTCTTTTCCTTAGAAATCATTTCTTTTTCCTCCTGTTTTTTAAACGCCAGATACCAAGACTAAGGTCGGAGTGTCCGTAATCTGGGCATCGGCTAATCATACTATTTCAATATATCATAGTTTCTATCGGTTGTAAATATATTTTTCTATTTTCTTGCGGCCCGCTTCTGTACCTTTTCCTCGTACATCCGGCTGTCTGCAATTTTTACATAATCTGCAAAAGACAGTGCGGATTCCGGATCCGTCACGACAGTTCCGATACTCATGGACAACGGGAACGGAAGCTTCTGGGCTTTTCCCTCCGCCTCCAGTGTTCTGCGGATGCGCAGCACCAGTTCTCTGGAAACCTCATCGGACTGGTAACTCTGGATCAGGACGAATTCATCACCGCCGGTTCTGGCCGGCACAGCGTCCCGGCTGCTACACTGCATCAATGCTCTGGCTGCAGCGCAGATGGCCATATCCCCATACTCGTGTCCGAAGGTGTCATTGATGTATTTCAGACGATCCAGATCCACGAACAAGATCAGAAGTTTGCGTTTGTTCAGACCGGAAATACGGAAGGACTCCTCTCCCAGCTGTTGGTAGCCCATACGGTTATACATACCTGTCAGCGTATCCATAATATACAGGGAAGACAGCTTGCGGTTCATATAGGCCAACATTTCTTTTTTGTGAAGGTTCTCCATGGAGCGGGTCAGTGCGTTCATGATCTGGAACAGGTACTGTTTCTCCATCAGGTATACCGCATTACGGATAGCTACATAGCCAACGGTACGCTCTCCGAAATGTAACGGCAGGAACAAAAAGTCCTGTCCCGGCTTCGGATAATCGAAGGTCGGGAAGATGCCATCCACTTCCTGTCTGTCCAGATCCAGTCTCTGGTCCCTCTCGTAGGCAAAGGTCATCTGCATCTGTCTCGGATAACCATGAAAGGA
This sequence comes from Waltera acetigignens, assembly GCF_025567015.1. NCBI lineage: Bacteria > Bacillati > Bacillota > Clostridia > Lachnospirales > Lachnospiraceae > Waltera > Waltera acetigignens. The sequence continues at coordinate 426,726 of NZ_JAOQJO010000001.1, forward strand.
AAATCCCTCGTCCGAAGGGGTGGCATCCAGATGAATACTCTTCTCCGTTTCTTTTTTATAGGCATTGAGGTGATCGTCCAGCACCAGATACATGGCATCGCATTTCAGGGACGGAATGCACTGGGGAATGCAGTACATCATTTCCTCTACGGTATTGCACTGCATCATCTCTGCCTCCATGGACAGGACTTCCTCGTCGAATTCCTCACTTTCCACGCTGTACATGATCTGATCCTTCAGATGGGCTCTGGCATCCCTGCTGCTTCCTTTGCCGCAGCCACAGCTCTCCTGCCACAGCATCTCAGTATTGGTGAAATTGTACCGGGGGACACTTTCTCCCGCCCAGATTTTCAGGAGAATATCCATTCCCTTGTATGCAGCTTCCTCTCTGATATGTCCCACAGTGGTAATACTCGGCGTGTAAAATCCGGCCTTGTCGAAGTTGTCAAAGCCTGTGATACGGAAGTCCTTCGGTGCTGTAAATCCCATCTGGGCCGCCGCTTCGCATACCGCTACAGCCACATTATCATTGATACAGATAATAGCATCCGGCAGCTCTTTGTGAGTATCCCACAGATGCCTGTAGCCTTCCAATCCGCTCTTGTAGTCAAAAGAGCCGTACCAGATGTCATTCTTATCTATTTTGATCTTGTGTTCTTTGGCATAGTCAAGCATTCCCTGCAGTCGGCAGCTGCTCTCATAATTGCTGTCAGCCCCCACCAGCAGCCAGAATTTTTTGCAGTTATGCACCTCATGCATATGTGCGATCACCTGCTTCATGGCAGAATAATTGTCAATACCCACATAATAAAAATCTTCCAGCTCGTTGGCAATAGAGACTACCGGAAGGTGCGACTGCTTCGCCTTGTGGATCACTTCCGCCAGCACTGCCGGAGAGCTGATATTGTTCAATTCCAGAATAATGCCGTCGAACTCTGACAGATCCGGAAGGTTAAAAATATTATATTCTGCCCTGTTGTACCCAGCATCTCTGCTCCAGTTGCCAGTACTGTTAAAAATATATAAATTTACTTCTTCGTCCCTCTCTTTGATTCTCTGCAAAATACCTGCCGGCCAGGCATAGGTAAACAACCTTCTCCAGCCATCGGTGATCAAAGCTACTTTCCGCATATTCCTCACCCATTTTCGTCTCTGTACGAAGCCCCCTTTTTTCCTGTCAGGGACCGCTGATGTATACAAAAATAGTATCATACTTCCCTGGGAAACGCAATTGTAAAAGAAAGATCCTGCGCATATCTTCGAATAATCAAGCAGGCTGTCTCCTACTCGATTTGTACACAAAAAAGCATTGCCCCGCCCTTTTGCGAAAGCAATGCTTTTTATCAGTCGTGAATGACACGGACACATTTCACAGGTGTACGATACTTATAGCTGCTGATCTTGATACCGGTCTTCGGGCTGCTGGCGTGAATTACCTGTCCTCCACCGATATAAATAGCTACGTGATTAATATTACCCTTGCCGTTACCATAGAATACCAGATCACCGGGCTTTAGCTCGGATGCACTGATCTTGGTGCCCTCATTGGCCTGTGCTCTGGAGGAATGGCTCAGGGTAATGCCGTATTTCTTGAATACGCTGAGAACGAAACCGGAGCAGTCCGCACCCTTGGTAAGGCTGGTGCCTCCCCAGACATAAGGGTTACCTATGAACTGTTTTGCATATTCTACCAGATCTACGCGGACATCGGATACCCCCTGTCCGTAGAGAAGCTCTGTCATGGTGATGGCGGTATCCAGCTTTTCTTCCACTGTGACATAATCCTGGGATACATAAGCATCTTCGCCATCAATAGAAATCTTCACCCAGCCGTCGGAACCGGTCTCCACATACTCCATCTCTTCTCCCTGTCCCACCTGAGTCACGATCTCACTGGTGGTATTGGGCTCCTGACGTACATTCAGGCCATCGGTATTGGCAATGGCTACCGTATGAACCAGTTCCATGGCTCGGATTCTGGCTTCCGGTCCAGTCAGCAGGAATTCCTTGCTGACATAACCTTCCACTTCACCGGACTTGATATGTGCCCAGTCATCTACGGTCTCGACCACTTCACAGGCCGCATCCTTGGGAAGCTTACCTACCAGCTTACCGTCTGTGGAAGATACCGCTCTCACATTCAGATTACCGGATTCCACATTGGCCACACCGATATTGGTATAGCCCCAGGAAGCTCCCTGGGCATCCTGTGCGATCTGGATGTATTCCTCCAGTGTACGCTCCGTCTCCAGGACAGAAGCCACACCGCCGGATGCCATGAGGACACTGCTTTCTGCAGCGGAAGCGGAAAGCGGTGCCGCCAGCATACACAATGCCAGGCCGGTGGCTACGATCTTTACTTGTTTTTCTCTTGTATGTTTTATCATAAATTCTTCTTTAAAATCCTTTTACAAATATATTACAGAATTGTTACATCGCAAGTCTGATTATACCTGTCTGCAGGCTTCCTGTCAACCCATGGAAAAATTTTCCACTACTGTTTCCCGCCGTCGCTCCTTCCTCCGTAAAACGAAAAAACCGGCGTATGAGTGTCTGTCTGCACCCGATACGCCGGATCTCTTGTTCCAGGAATGGAACTTGTTATTTTATCTTCTATGGCCACCGCCGCCATGGCTGACACCGCTGCTGCTCCGATGACTTCCTCCGTGACCGCCGCTGTGTCCGCTGCTGTGTCCGCTACTGCTACTGCTGGTCTCGATCCTGCGGGTCACCACGTTCTTACGCAGATACTGGTCTCTGGTATTGTTGATCTTGGGCTTTTTGCCATCAAGATACTGATTGACCGTAGTAGTATCCTTTGCTTTTCTCTGATGCAGGTTCACTGCGGCATAGATCAGTGCAACGACAAGACCTGTCAGGATCCAGGGAGAAAAGGTCATCGGCATGCTTTCCTGGCTCTCCTCCATGGTCCGGGTCACATAACTGATACAATTCTTATACGCTTTGTAGGGGCTTTCGTCTATGTAATCATCCACTGCGTACAGGGCCTGGTCGATCTCGTAATCGCCAAAATAATCATAGACATTTCCACAGGTAGACAGCCAGCTTCCCTTTTGTCCTTCATAGGCATTGTCCAGCAGCAGAACTCCGTTGCCGTGTACCTTGTCATAACCAAAATTGTTGTAATCATAGAAGTTATCCGCCAGATCTCTCATGGCTGTACTCCAGTCGGTACTGCCGACTTCCTTCGCATGAAATGCCTCCGCAAGATCCGGATTTTGCAAATCATACTCTACGGATTCGGAGATCGTTACGATCACGATGTCCGCCTGGATCTTTTCCTCACACTCTGCTATATATTCCCGCAGGCTCTGCTCCTCTTCGTCTGTCAGCATATCCGCATAGTCAAACACACGCTCTGTGGGATCCTGGCTGTTGCCCCGGACAGTCTTCGGTGTAAGCAGATGAACGACTGCCACTCCTATGGTGATCACCGCCAATATGCCGGCAATAATGAACCATACCTTAAAATATTTGAGGTACCGTCTCAGTGCCTCTCTCTTAATATCTTTTTCCATTGTCCCGTTATCCTTCCCTCATAATTTCTACACCAGACTGGCGATTGCATTCACCATGCATAGAATTGCCGCCAGTGTCACACCAAGTGTTCCCGCATAAGCCCACACCTTTGCTTTGGAAATCGGTGCAGTACCTACCAGTTTACCGGTCTGTCCGTTTACATAGAAAGGATATTCTTTGCCTTTGTAGCTATAGTCATACTTCCATACTGGCAGGAGACCATAACTTACAGAACTGTCCGTCACGTTGATGTTTTCTCCCATTTTGCGGACACTGGAATATCCAGAATAGCTGTCATGCAGCATCTTCTGTGCATCCTCCTGCATCTTGGCTTTGGCACGGCTCTCCACCAGATCGGAAGTCATATTGTAGCGTTCACTATGAAATCCAGACAGATATTCTGGCTTAAATTCCTGCAGTTCCTTGTAATCAAAGGGCTCCATCAGATCCATGACATCATCCGGCATTTCCACGGAAGCATCCACAGGAATCTTCACAAAATCAATGTCCATATCACGGACAATATCATAATATGAGGTCTCGGTATACTGTGTATTGTCGGTCGTCCAGCTACGCACCTTGGTACCTTCACCGTGGAACGTGCAGTTGGTATTGTAATCGTAGAACCAGAACGGTACATACTCACCGTAAATACCGTTCATTCTTACTTCCGACAGAAAATCCGTCGGTGCAAAAATACATTTCTCAAATTTATCACGGATCAGCTTCTTGCAGACTTCCTTGCCCATATGGAAGGGAATCAGCATATGCGGTGTGTAGGCACCGGAAATCTGATCATCCACGATCACATAATTGTCACAATAAGGACACTGTGTAGCGGAGGTGTTTACCGTCATGGGAATCTCGCCACCACAGTTGGGACATACCTTTGTCACCTTTTTCTGCGCAGCACCCTCGGCTGCTGCCATTCTGCTGACCGGCTGTCCGGCTCCCGCTGCCTGGACCGTTCCTTCCGCAGTGCCGTTTTCCTCACCGCTTGTCTCGATCACACCGTCCTCGCGTTCTTCGCTGTCCTCACTCTCACAGAAAGGACAGAACATCTTCTTTCTCTCCGGGCTGTAAACTACATTACCGCCGCAGTTTTTACATCTAAAGATCATTTTACCCCTCGCCTTCTGCCTTTTACGACATTTTTCTTCGTAGAACCTTTTTATCTTACCATAGATTCCATCGTATTTCCATATCGTAAAATACACATAATCTTTTCTTATCGTTCGTTTACCATGATTGTCTCATGCTTTCATCAGGTCTGCGTAATCCTCCGGCAGGAATCGGTGATAGATCACATGGCACCCTTCATCCCGAAAACAATAACAATAGGGATCTCCCATTTCCTCCGGGAAACGGATCATGACATCAAAGTCCTCGCCCCGCATCTCTTCCACATAAATATTCTCACTGTACCGCAAAAATAACTGTCGGATATCCTCCATCTTACAGTCATGCTGCCCGATCAGGCGGATCAGTTCATAGATAAATCCCTTCTCTGCAAAATGCTCATGGACATAAGCACTGCCTTCCTCCGGAATACAGAGGCAGAAACGGTCTCCCTTACGGCTCACAGCCAGTTTTCCAAGCTTTATTGTCATGCTCTCCGGCTGTCCTGCCAGTGTAACTTCCATCTGTTCCGCCGTATCCTGTGTACCCAGCAAGTGATTCAGTGTAGATAACGGATAATACAGGCGGATTTTCTCTCTGCGGAAGCCTAATTTTGCCTGTTCCTCCAGAACCACATCCATGAGGTTTTTTTCTAATTTTTCAAATGTCATTTTCTTTTTCCTATAATTTCCCATAATCTGTCAAAAATAAAAACTATGCAGCGGAGGTTTCCTGTCCTGCATAGTTTTTATTATACAATATTCACGCATCAGAATACAATTCTATTCTACGGAAACAGACATTGCCGTTCCATTCTAATTCAGAAATTTGTCCAGCTCCGTCTCTACGATCTGCTTTTTCTTCACCTTGGGAGCACGGATCACTTTTCCCTGTGCGATGACCATATCCACATTTCGAAGCACCCGTAGATCTTCTAACGGATTCTTCTCCACCACGATCATATCCGCGCATTTGCCGGGTTCCAGTGTACCGGTGATATCTCCGATACCCGCCATCTCGGCGCCGCGGCAGGTTGCGGTATACAGTGCAAAAGCGTTGGATACTCCCACATACTTGTGGAAATAGTACAGCTCCCGCCAGAAATCGTACTGGGTGATCCAGGGGCATCCCACATCATTGCCCAGCACCACCGGAATATCATTGGCAATGGCCGCCTTCGCACAGTCGATAATACCTTCAAATACAACATTGCCATTAAACTGCTCCACTTCAGAGGCATTGGTAATGGATCGGTCAAACAATGCATAAGGAAGTGCTGGAGACAATGTGGTACACAAAAATGCATTATGTTCCTTGAAAAGTGAAATCATTTCTTCATCTGCTTTTGCACCATGTTCAATGGAATCCACCCCGTTTTTCAGAGCTACCTTTACACCCTCCGGAGATTCCACGTGGGCTGCCACCATATACCCCATGGTGTGGGCCTTGTCACAGACTGCCTTTACCATTTCAGGGGCCATCTTCAGTTCGCCGGGCACACCCTTTTCCTTCGCATCCAGCACGCCGCCGGTGATCATAAGTTTCACCAGATCCACCTTTTGTGCCTTCGAAGTCTCTAAGTGCTGCAGCGCTTCTTCCACGCTGTCTGCGGCGATAGCTACAGAGCCTGCCATATGTCCGCCGGGCACAGAGATTCCTTCATTGGCTGCCAGAATTCTGGGTCCGGGCTTTTTACCAGCGGCAATGTCGTCCCGCAGTCTGGTGTCAAAATCTCCCAGTCCACCCACAGTACGGATCGTAGTCACACCGCTGTACAGTTCGTCTTTTGCAAAACCGCAGACCATATTGTAGGCGATAGCCTTTGTCAGGCCATTGCTCATGATCTTTTTGACCAGTGCTTCATTGTCACGCTGTTTCTTCTGGGGCTTTCCGTTGCCTGCCAGATGGACATGCATGTTGATCAACCCCGGCAGAATATATTTTCCCTGTAAGTCGATTTCTTCATATCCGGAAGCCTTCAGGTTTCGTTTCCCGGCTTCTTCCGCTGGCAGGATCTCTGTAATCCTCTCATTTTCCACCAGAATAACCTGCCCCTCCTGTACCTGCATGTCTTTTGTACCGTTTAAGATTTTTCCATTGGTAAATACATATTTCATATAGTGTTTCCTGACTTTCCATGTGTCTCAGACCTTCAAAACCTAAAACAGAAATCATAGCCTTATTCCATAGCCAAAAGCGAGTCATGCTATAATATAAAATTATACCTTATAAACACCCGACCAACCACATTCATTTTAATCTATCTGTCATAATCTACGTAAGAAAATGACATAACCCATCATTCCTGATGATAGTTTAGTGATAGAAAAAGGTGATACTTATTAAATTATATAACATAACAAAAGAGGATTCCATTGTTGGCTTTCAACAAAGAATCCTCTTTTTGCAAGGGTTTTAAGCCCTTATTTTTTGTGCAATTGTTCTATTACTTATAGTTTACGATCTGTCCGAAGTCAGCCTTCAGGGAAGCGCCGCCTACCAGACCACCGTCGATGTCTGCCTGTGCAAACAGCTCGGGAGCGCTGGAAGCAGATACGGATCCGCCGTACTGGATACGGATAGCTGCTGCGGTTGCATCATCATAGATCTCAGCGATGCACTCACGGATTGCCTTACATACTTCCTGTGCCTGCTCGGTAGTAGCTACCTTGCCAGTACCGATAGCCCAGATAGGCTCGTATGCGATGACAGCAGTTGCTGCCTGTGCAGCAGTTACGTTCAGGAATGCGATCTTGATCTGCTGACGGATGAAGTCGATGGTAACACCCTGCTCTCTCTGCGTCAGAGTCTCACCACAGCAGATGATGGGAGTAATGCCATGCTCGAAAGCCTTGAGAACCTTCTTATTCACGGTCTCGTCGGTCTCTGCAAAGTACTCTCTTCTCTCGGAGTGTCCGATGATCACATACTTCACGCCTGCATCATCCAGCATTGCGGGAGAAATCTCGCCGGTGAAAGCACCCTTCTCCTCGAAATACATATTCTCCGCACCAATCATGATATTGGAACCCTTTGCTGCCTCCATAGCGGGAATGATGTCGATTGCGGGAACGCACAGAAGTACGTCTACTTCATCATTTGCTACGAGGGGCTTTAATGTATTGATCAGCTCTACTGCCTGGCTGGGAGTCATATTCATCTTCCAGTTGCCGGCAATGATCTTCTTTCTTGCCATAATCATACACCTCTTCTTTTCTTATATTGCGTTTTCCACAGGATGCATCTGTGCCTGCAGGCAGGTTCGAATACATTCCGTGGGAAAGCTTTATTATTTCTATTTATTTGTCATCTGCTGCTGCCACGCCGGGAAGCTCTTTGCCTTCCAGGAACTCCAGGGAAGCTCCGCCACCGGTAGAGATGTGGCTCATCTTGTCAGCGAAACCAAGCTGGTTAACAGCTGCTGCGGAATCACCACCACCGATAATGGTAGTTGCATCAGTCTCAGCCAGAGCCTTAGCTACAGCGATGGTACCTGCTGCCAGGGTAGGATTCTCGAATACGCCCATAGGTCCGTTCCATACAACGGTCTTAGCAGTCTTAACAGCCTCAGCATACAGAGCTGCGGTCTTGGGTCCGATATCGCATCCCTCTCTGTCTGCGGGCATGTTGGTAACATCATATACCTGAACCTCAACAGGAGCATCGATCGGGTTAGGGAAATCAGCGATGGTTACGGAATCAACAGGCAGTAACAGCTTCTTGCCCAGCTTCTCAGCCTTTTCCATCATTTCCTTACAGTAGTCGATCTTGGTATCATCTACCAGAGACTTACCGATTTCATAGCCCTGAGCCTTTAAGAAGGTGTAAGCCATACCACCACCGATGATCAGGGTATCACACTTCTCTAACAGGTTGGAGATAACGTTCAGCTTGTCTGCAACCTTTGCACCGCCCAGAATAGCTACGAAAGGTCTTACGGGATCTTCTACAGCCTTACCTAAGAAGTTGATCTCCTTCTCCATCAGGTAACCTACTACGTTCTCGCCACCCTTAGCGGTGATGAACTTGGTAACACCTGCTACGGAAGCATGTGCTCTGTGAGAAGAGCCGAATGCATCACATACATACAGATCAGCCAGGTCAGCCAGTTCTTTGCTGAATTCCTCACCGTTCTTGGTCTCTTCTGCGCCGCGGAAACGGGTATTCTGAAGCAGAACAACGTCGCCTTCCTTCATGTTCTCAACAGCCTTGGTAGCTGCTTCGCCGGTTACATTGTAGTCAGCTACGAAAGTAACCTCTTTGCCCAGCTTCTCGGACAGTCTCTTGGCAACAGGTGCCAGAGATTCGCCTTCGTTGGGGCCATTCTTTACCTTACCCAGATGAGAGCAAAGAATTACCTTGCCGCCATCGTTGATCAGCTTCTTGATGGTAGGCAGAGCTGCAACGATACGGGTATCGTCAGTGATTTCACCGTTCTTTAAGGGAACGTTAAAGTCGCATCTTACCAGGACTCTCTTTCCCTTTGCGTTAATGTCATCTACAGATTTCTTATTTAATCCCATGGTATTAACCTCCAATTATTTTAGTATCTAAAAAGGGCCCGGTCCTTGTAAGACCGGACCCTGATAGGTCTTTACGCGTTAACGCCTGTCGGCTTATGCTAACTCGCTGAAGTACTTGATGGTACGAACCATCTGAGAGGTGTAGCTGTTCTCGTTATCATACCAGGATACAACCTGTACCTGAGTATTGCCATCTTCCATAGGAGCAACCATGGTCTGAGTTGCATCGAAGATGGAACCGTAGGTGCTGCCTACGATATCGGAAGATACGATCTCATCGGTGTTGTAACCGAAGGACTCGGTAGAAGCAGCCTTCATTGCTGCGTTGATCTCTTCCTTGGTTACAGCGCCCTTAACTACTGCTACCAGAATGGTGGTAGAACCGGTAGGGGTCGGAACACGCTGAGCGGAGCCGATCAGCTTGCCGTTCAGTTCGGGAATTACCAAGCCGATTGCCTTAGCTGCACCGGTAGAGTTGGGAACGATGTTGCAAGCGCCTGCACGGCTTCTTCTCAGATCGCCCTTTCTCTGAGGTCCGTCAAGGATCATCTGGTCACCGGTATAAGCGTGAACAGTGGTCATGATACCGCTCATGATAGGTCTGCAATCGTTCAGAGCCTTAGCCATAGGTGCTAAGCAGTTGGTGGTGCAGGAAGCTGCGGAGATAACGGTATCTTCGGGCTTCAGGGTCTTGTGGTTAACATTGTATACGATGGTAGGAAGGTCGTTACCTGCGGGAGCAGAAATAACAACTTTACGAGCACCGGCAGTGATATGTGCGGAAGCCTTCTCCTTAGAGGTGTAGAATCCGGTACACTCCAGAACTACATCAACCTTTAATTCACCCCAAGGAAGCTTGCTTGCGTCAGCCTCTTTGTAGATGGTGATGGTCTTGCCGTTAACGGTGATGCTGTCCTCGCCAGCCTCAACGGTGCTTGCATACTTGTAAACACCCTGAGAAGAATCATACTTCAACAGATGTGCCAGCATCTTAGGGCTGGTTAAATCGTTGATTGCTACTACTTCATATCCTTCTGCATCGAACATCTGTCTGAATGCAAGACGACCAATACGGCCAAAACCATTAATTGCTACTCTTACTGCCATTTTAGTTTCCTCCTAAAATTTTAATTTTATATCTTTTGGCTTTCCGTTATTCACAGATTGTCAAAATTTTATCAGCAAAGACATTTTACCTAATTCCTGATTATAATTCAAGATGTAAATGAAAAATATTTGTGATTTTGTGGTAAATTTTACAGTTTGTTTAGAAATGCTATGGTTTTTCCCTTCATTTTTGCTATAATAGGTTCGTATTATGATAACCAGAAAGGATGAAAAATATGTCTATCAAAGCAGATTGTCATCTTCACTCTTCTTTTTCGGGAGATTCCCAGGCTCCCATGCCGGAGATGATCGATAAAGGTCTTGCTCTGGGACTGGAGACCATGTGTTTTACCGAGCATAACGATTTTGATTATCCCCGCACCGAGGAAGGACCGGGAACAATCTTTTTACTGAATACGGATTCCTATCTGTACGACGTGCTCCGCTGCCGCGCGAAATATGAAGGGAAAATGCGGATCCTCTTCGGCGTGGAGCTGGGATTGCAGCCTCATCTGGCCGACCGCAACGAAGATTTTATTTCCGCCTATGATTTTGATTTCGTCATCGGCTCCACTCATCTCTGCAAAGGAATGGATCCCTATTATCCGGAATATTTCGAGAAATTCTCCTCCGAGGAAGAAGCCATCCGGGCTTATTTTGCAGAGACACTGGAGAATCTGAAATGCCATGACGATTATGATGTATTGGGACATCTGGACTATATCGTCCGTGTGGCTCCCACCAAGGACAAGAACTATTCCTATGACAAATATAAGGATGCCATTGATCCGATCCTGGAGCTTTTAGTGCAGCAGGGAAAAGGTCTGGAACTGAACACCGGAAGCTTCCGCTACGGTCTCAGACAGCCTCATCCCTGTACCGATGTTCTGCGCCGCTATCATGAGCTGGGCGGTGAGATCATCACCGTAGGAACCGATGCCCACAAACCTCAGGATGTGGGATCCTATCTGGATCTTGCCTCCGAGATCCTTCAGCTGTGCGGTTTCAAATATTACACAATCTACGAAAAGCGCAGCCCGGAATATCACAAGCTGTAATTTTCTTTATTCCCTATCCTCCAAGCTGAATGTGTTCCTTCATCAGCTTGCGAAGCAACGCATCCGCTGTCCATGAGACATTATACGGTGTCACAATCGCCTTCAGGGCAACCGGTGGTAAGCCGGTTGCCTTATATTCTGCCAGGAATGCATCCACCTGTTGCGAATCCATTCCGGAAAACACCAGCATTTCCATTGCAAAATCAGGACCGTTATATATTTTTCCATTCTTATGAAAACCGCTGATTTCCGCCAGTGTTCCGATCTTCTGTCCATAGTCCCTGCGGTTCACCGCCGTCACATCCACACCTATTTTCTCCGCTGCCACACGCACAGCCCGGTCTTTTTGTGTACTCACGCCAAACAATAATATTTTTGCCATTATATTTCCTCACAGTCCATCACCCGGAAGCCGTTCTTTTCCAGCAATTGTGCAAATACTCCCTGTCCGGGGATGAGTTTACCGGTAAAGTTTCCATCATAAATCTGCTTTACGCCGCAGCTGGGGCTTCGTGACTGTAAGATTGCCAGATCGATGCCATTCTCTTTGGCGATCCGCAGAGCCTCCTCTGCGCCTTCCCGAAACTGCCTGTCCACATTTACGCCTTTACAGTTTATGACCTCACCGCTCACGATCTCCGACGGATCCCTCGGGGTCGGAAGTCCTCCCAGCACCTCAGGACATACTGGGATCACCTCATGCCCTTCCAGATATTTTGCCACACGCTCGCTGTAATTATTTTTCCCGTTATATTTACAGTTTTCGCCCAGCAGACAGGCACTGACCAGTATTTTCATCGTAATCTCCAGCTTTCCGTTATTATGTCTGTTACAGCAACGGCGCGATCAGGCGCATGATACACTGCCAGCCTCTCACTGCCATATTTTTCCTTCCATCCCGGTATTTATCGGTGACTTCCTCACTATCCTGTAACAGCTTATCAAAATCCGCCTCAATATCCCGGATGGCATCACAGCCGTGCATCCACACACCGTTTTCAAAATGATGATAAAGGCTCCGGTAATCCATATTGATAGTACCGACGGTCGCCGTATCCCCATCACACAGCATCTGCTTCGCATGCAAAAAGCCCGGGGTATATTCATAAACCCGCACACCCTGACGCACCAGTCCGGAATAATAGGATCTGGTCACACCGTAAATGATTTTTTTATCCGGAATACCCGGGGTAAATACCCGTACATCCACGCCACGTTTTGCCGCCAGTCCCAGCTCTCTCGTCATCTCATCACTGATGATCAGATAAGGAGTTGCCACATAGAGGCGTTTCTTCGCCGTCTTGATCAGGTTCAGGTAGACATTCTCACCCACCGGCTCTCCGTCCAGTGGAGAATCCGCATAGGGCTGCACATAGCCGGATGCCTTCTGCACATTTCCATCTTCCGCACCTTCCTGCGATGCCTTCAGATACTTTTCATAATCTGTATCCGCCTGTCCCATAACATTCCACATTTCCAAAAACATCATGGTAAAATTCTGTACCGCTCTGCCGGTCAGCTTCACACCGGTATCCTTCCAGTAGCCGTAAGGATGCGTGATATTAAAATACTCATCTGCCAGATTATATCCACCGGTGAATCCTACTTTTCCGTCGATGACCATGATCTTACGATGGTCGCGGTTATTCATGAAAATATTTAAAAAGGGCACTACATAGTTAAACACCCGGCACTGCGCCCCGATGGCATTCATCCGGTCGATAAAGCTTTTGTCCAGAAAACCGATACAGCCCACATCGTCGTACAGAATACGGACTTCCACGCCCTCGGCAGCCTTTCTTGCCAATACATCCTTCAGCCGTGCAAAAGCCTCTGCCTCCTCTATGGCATGATATTCCAGGAATATAAAGTGCTTTGCCTTCTCCAGCTCCTTAAGCTGTTCCTCGTATCCCAGATAAGCTTCCGGATAGAATTTCACAGCTGTCGTGTCATACACCGGATAATTACCATACTTCCAGATATAATGGCATTGATTTGCCAGCAGAGGATCTTCCTGCTCCAGCTGCTGCAATATGGTCTCATCCTGCACATTCAGAGGAATCAGTTGTGCATCCACATCCTCAAATTTCCGGATGATTTTATGCATAGCCTCTTTATGCCCGAACAATCCGTAAATACACAGACCGAATACAGGAAATGCCAATATTACAATGATCCAAGGCATCTTAAATGCGGCATTGGTATGTTTTCCATAAATCCTGAGCGCCACTACCAGCGCAAACAGGCTGGTCAGCAGAGAGATCACTGAAGAATACTGATACAGTTTGATCATCAATATCAATATCCAGCCGATCTGTAAGAGCACAGCCAATGCTGCAAACGCAATTCTTCCTATACTGTTTTTCACATTCCCTTTTACTTCAGAACGCATCTGCTTTTTCTTACCCATAATGTCCTCTTTTCTCTTTCGTTCTGCCAGATCATAAGTAATCTCCCCCTTACAGGCTGCCTGCACTGCGCACAGACAGCCATGGGTATATTCTATGGTGCCAGGGTCAAAAGGTCTTTCGCCCACATGAGCTTGCTCATATGTGGGCGAAAGACCTTGGGACCCGCCCCGATATGAGCATAAAAGTGGGATGATAATCCCACGATATGCGAATATTGGGGCGGATTGTGGGAGTGCGCAGCACGGAACAATCCGTAGGCATCAAAGTCGGGGACTTTTGCCCCCGACATCATTCTATAGGGGATTATTTTATGGTATAACATTTTTGCAAAAATCTCAATAGGTCAATGGACTACAACTGTCCTCTTTTGTCTGCCTAACCGCAGTTTCTGTCACACAGCACCACGATGGTACCCGGGGTGGTCTGGGCCGGAATGCTTCTCGTGGAGGAAGCATAGCTGACTACCAGATTGTGATTGGCAGGACTCGCCTGGAAATACTGGTTGTTCACAGTACGCACATCCACAGTGCCATCCAGATTCAGCTGCAATGTCTGCTCCTCATTAGTCAGTGAATTGTTGTAGTAGCTCACATCCACATACCAGTCATTCCGATCCTCCGCTACTACCACTGCGGTATACTGAGGCGGATAGATCAGAGGCATGGGTGCATCATTGCGATACCAGAAGGTTGCCATCATTCCCACCGACAGTGTAGTGAAATCCACCACATACGTATCCGGGTTGATGAAAAAGTTCACCGTGTTGCCGTCCGTATCCTCGATTGTAGCGAACAAAAGGCATCCATCGGCTCTGCGGCCACCCTGTCCTGCCGGTACCAGATCCACAATGGTTCCCTTCATGGAGCCGAAACTGCTTCTTCTCATAGGTCTCTGAAATGAAAAACGATAATCCATAAACACTCCTGCTGCTGTTGTTAAAAGCTTTCTACTATTATATGCACGTCGGTGCCACTGTTGTCATACGCCGTGATAAAAATGCAGGACCACTATTGTAACAATAGTGATCCCGATCTTTTCCGCTATACAAATCTTTGTATCCGTAGGACGCAGAGACCTCCTCTTTGAGCGCTTTCCTACAGAATAATGGTTCCGCCGCCCAGTACATGCTCATCCTGATAAAATACCATGGCCTGTCCCGGTGTTGCGGCGCGTACCGGTGCGTCAAAGGTACAGAGCACTTTACCGTCCGGCTGTTTTGTCAGAGTTCCGTATTCTCCCTTATGGTTGTAACGGATCTTCGCCAATACTCTGGTGGGCTCTGTCAGATCTTCCACTGTCATGTAATTCACATGATCGCACAGCACTTTATCCGTAAAGAGTTCCTGATTGGAACCGATGACGACTTCATTGGTTTCGGGACGGATGGCGGTGACAAACACTCTTTCCCCCATAGGAAGTTCCAGTCCTCTGCGCTGTCCCAGTGTATAATGGGTAATGCCCTTATGCCGGCCTAAGATCCTGCCGTCCTCCGTGACAAAATTGCCCGGTCCCGGCACCTTTTCGCCGGCTTCTCTGTCAATAAAGGAAGCATAATCATTGTCCGGCACGAAACAGATCTCCTGACTGTCCGGCTTATGCGCCACCGGAAGTCCCGCCTCCTCTGCCAGGACGCGGATTTCATCCTTGGTATATTCACCCACCGGCATCAGGGTATGTGCCAGCTGCTCCTGGGTCAGATTGTACAACGCATAGGTCTGATCCTTGGCTGCGGTAACGGAATTACGGATGGCAAAACGGCCATTCGGCAGCCTGTCAATCCTCGCATAATGTCCCGTGGCAATATAATCCGCCCCGATCTCCAGGCTTCTCTGCAGCAGGGATTCCCACTTCACATAACGGTTGCAGGCAATACAGGGATTGGGGGTATGGCCTCTTAAATACTCTGCCACAAAATAGTCCATGACATGGCA
Organism: Waltera acetigignens; assembly: GCF_025567015.1. NCBI lineage: Bacteria > Bacillati > Bacillota > Clostridia > Lachnospirales > Lachnospiraceae > Waltera > Waltera acetigignens. Next base: position 442,415 of record NZ_JAOQJO010000001.1, read on the forward strand.
TTTGAATTCCTTCTTAAAGTTCATGACATAATAAGGAATCTCCAGTCTCTGTGCTACTCTTCTGGCATCATCCACCGCCGACAGTCCGCAACAGCCACCGTTGGCTTCCTTGGCTGCTTCCTCTTCGTCCTGCCAGATCTGCATAGTGACGCCGATCACGTCATAGCCCTGTTCCTTCAATAACATGGCTGCCACGGAGGAATCTACTCCCCCGGACATGCCTACTACTACTTTTTTCTTCATAGATCTTAATAATCTTCCTCTTCTTCGCCCTCACTGATGTCATTCTTGGGCTTCTGCAGTCCTTCGATGGTGATATGGTTCTTCTCTGCATAATCCCACAGTGCTGCATGAATCGCTTCCTCTGCAAGCAGTGAGCAGTGTACCTTTACGGGCGGCAGTCCGTCCAGAGCCTCCATTACAGCCTTGTTCGTTACCTGTAATGCTTCCTGAATGGTCTTACCCTTTACCAGTTCGGTAGCCATGGAGCTGGTAGCTACGGCAGCGCCGCAGCCGAAGGTCTTGAACTTTGCTTCCCGGATGATCCCGTTCTCGTCAATGTCCAGGAACATTCTCATAATATCTCCGCACTTTGCATTGCCCACGGTACCTACGCCGCTGGCATCCTCGATCTCCCCTACATTTCTGGGGTTCTGAAAGTGGTCCATTACTTTTTCACTGTACATGTATCTGTTATCCTCTTCTTTCTCACTTAATTGTTCTTCTGGCTTTTCAGGAAATCTTCATATAAAGGAGACATATCCCGCAGTCTCTGTACGATTTTCTTCACTTCTTCCGCCACGATGTCCATCTCTTCCTTCGTGCTTTCCTCAGATAAGGTCAGACGCAAGGAGCCGTGTGCTTCCTCATGCTTTAAGCCGATAGCCAGCAGTACATGGGAAGGATCCAGAGATCCGGAAGTACATGCGGAACCGCTGGAAGCGCAAATGCCCTTCATATCCAGCATGATCAACATGGATTCTCCTTCGATGAACAGGAAGGAGAAGTTGATATTGTTCGGAAGTCTCTTCGTGCGGTGACCGTTCAGCCAGCAGTGAGGGATCTCGTTCTCCAGACGTCCGATCAGATAATCCCGCAGTTCGATCTCCTTACGGGTCTTGGTATCCATAATACGCATAGCGCGCTCTACAGCAGCACCCAGTCCCACGATACCAGGAATGTTCTCTGTACCGGCTCTGCGGCTTCTCTCCTGTGCTCCGCCATGTACAAAGGAACGGATCTTCACACCCTTGCGGATATATAAGAAGCCGATACCCTTGGGGCCGTTTAATTTGTGGCCGCTGGCACTGAGCATGTCGATGTGCATTTCATCCACATTGATGGGAACCTGTGCATACGCCTGTACCGCATCGGTATGAAACAATACACCGTGCTCCTTCGCGATCTCACCGATCTCGGCAATGGGTTCAATGGTACCGATCTCGTTATTTGCAAACATTACACTGATCAGAATCGTGTCAGGGCGAATGGCTGCCTTCAGTTCGTCCAGACTGATCAGTCCGTCTCTGTCCACATTCAGATAAGTGATCTCAAAGCCTCTCTTCTCCAGATACTCACAGGTATGGAGAATGGCATGATGCTCGATCTTCGTGGTAATGATATGTTTTCCTTTGGAAGCATAGGCTTCTGCGGTAGCTTTCAGCGCCCAGTTATCGGACTCGGAACCGCCGGCAGTAAAATAGATCTCTTCCGGCTTTGCACCCAGACTGTCTGCGATGGTCTGGCGGGCATGATCCATGGCCTTCTTGCTCTCGGCACCCAGACTGTAGATGGTGCTGGCATTGCCGTAGTATTCACTGAAGTACGGAAGCATCGCATCTACGACCTCCGGTGCCGTTTTGGTAGTTGCTGCATTATCTAAATATATCATATTGCCTCATTTCCGCATATTTTCATGCTTATTTCACTGTTATTCATGATAGCATTCACCGCGCAGTTCTGTCAACAAGGTGGATGGAATATACTTTTGCAAGATCTTTTATCTGCAAAGGATCCAACGAAAAGCTATGAAGCATGCCAAACGTCATCCTCTGATCTTCGGTACTCTGATTCTGACGATCACCGGTCTTATCACCCGCATCATCGGTTTTTTCTACCGGATCTACCTGTCCAGGCTCTTCGGAGAAGAAGGAATGGGGATCTATCAGCTGCTCAGTCCCGCACTGTCTCTCTCCTTTTCCCTGACAGCTGCCGGCTACCAGACCGCCATCTCCAAATTCGTTGCCGCCAATACTGCGGGGCGGCGTTCCGATGACCTGAAAACGCTGCTGACCGGGGCAAGCATCACGCTCCCTCTGTCCCTTGGAGTCAATGCTGTCCTGTTTCTCGCCGCAGAACCCATAGGAATCTTCCTGTTAAAAGAAGCCCGTACCATATCCATGCTGCGGATTCTGTCCTTCTCTATTCCTTTTGCCGCGCTGCATGCCTGCATCAACGGCTATTTCTATGGAAAAAAGAAAGCTTCCGTTCCTGCCCTCACGCAGCTTCTGGAGCAGCTGGCCAGAGTCGGCTGTGTCTTTCTCGTCACCGGAGCCGATCTGTCTGAGGGGCGCACCCCCTCCATCAATGCGGCCGTCTTAGGTCTGACCGTCGGCGAGCTTCTGTCCATGCTGATCGCTCTGATCTGCCTGTACATACACCTGTATCCGGATGCCTCTGTTCTTTCCCTGCAAAATATCTGTCCTTCTTCCGCAGTCTACCGGGATCTGTTGGGCATGGCACTGCCCCTGACCGCCAATCGTATCGTTCTGAATATTTTGCAGAGCATCGAAGCTGTCTCCATTCCCCAGAAGCTTCTGCTCTACGGTTATGATACCACCACAGCCTTAAGTGTATACGGCGTACTCACCGGTATGGCCATGCCCATGATCTTTTTTCCCAATGCTCTCACCAGTTCCGTGGCGGTCCTTCTCCTCCCCACCATCTCCGAAAATCATGCAAAAGGTGACCGGGAAGCCGTATGGAACGACACTCTGCGTACCGTAAAATACTGCAGTCTCATGGGCTTTCTTTGTCTGTGCGGTTTTCTTTTTCTGGGGGATTGGATGGGAACCGAATTGTTCCACAGTGAACTGGCCGGGCATTTCATCGTGACGCTGGGATTCATCTGTCCTTTTTTGTATCTGGATACCACGCTCTCCAGCATTTTGCAGGGGCTGGGAATGGCGGGGCGGATCTTTTTCTCCAATGTGGTCTGTCTGCTGATCCGTCTGGCCTTTGTATTTTTCGCCATTCCACAGATCGGCATGCAGGGATATCTGTGGGGAATTCTGGCAAGTCAGCTGGTGCTGGCCGGAATCTATTTCTTCTGTCTGTACCGCTTTTTCAAAAAAGCGCTGCCTGAATTATCTGCACAAAAATACCTCCAGTGATCGGCTCTACGCCTGTCATCCGGAGGTACCTGTTCTCTTATTCTGTAAACACGGTCTTGCTGCCCACAAAGTACTGATACTGCTGCAGGATCTGATCCTTACGCATATCGGAGATCGCTTTCTCCACATCCAGAGAATGGATATCACTGTCTCTGCCGATGTATCCGAAATCATCCTGCTTGTGGAAAGTAATGGAGATGTCCTCCAGTGCCGCATTGGCGGAGGGCTTTTTCTCTGCCGCCTGTGTATTCTCTGCAGGAGAGCTGTCTATCTGATTCGAAGATGCTACACGGGATTCCTGTTGCGGGACTTCCGTGATCACTGTCTTCGCCGGCTGTCTGCTATAATCCGGTGCCTGTATGCTGTAATCCTGCATTCCGCCGATTCCGTTCACTCCGCTGATTCCCATGTACCCACCTCCTTGTCCTTTGTTTTTTTCTAATACCGCACTCCATTTTCCGAACAGCTGTTATAAAATGCGGAATTTTATCTTCTTTTCAACTATATTATCGACGCTTTTCGTCAAAAGTTAAGTCCTGTTGTGATTCTAGTTGTGATTCTTGTCGTTCAGAACGCTCTTCAGCTCATCCATGAAGGTATTCACGTCCTTGAACTCCCGGTACACGGACGCAAATCTCACATAAGCAACCGCATCCAGATCCTTTAACTTATTCATCACAAGCTCACCGATGGTGCCGCTGGGGATCTCCCGTTCTTCCCTGTTGAAAATCTCGTTCTCCACCTCATCCACCAAAGTCGTGATCTGCTGTGCGCTGACCGGACGTTTATGACAGGCTCTGAGCACCCCTGCCTCGATCTTGGCACGGTCATAGGCCTCTCTGTTATTATCCTTTTTAATAATGATCAGCGGAATCGTCTCGATCTTCTCGTAAGTGGTGAATCGCTTGCCGCATTCATCACATACACGACGGCGGCGAATGGAGTTGTTATCTTCCGCCGGTCTCGAATCGATGACTCTGGTATTTTCATGGCTACAGAACGGACATTTCATAGGCATCCTCCTTATAAAAACCACGTGTTATTTATGTTAAGATTATAGAAGATTCAGCAGTTAATGTCAACTAAAATTATGTCCGGTCCAATCTGTCTGATGTCCTTATACGGGATGACGATATTCGGCTCACAGCGCAGAAATGAAAGCCACTGGTTGCATCCCGGCACCATGATCTTACAGATGCATCCGCTGCACTCATCGAACTCCAGATCACATACATGCCCCAGCTTTTTACAGTCTCTGACATTGATTACATCTTTGCATTTTAACTCGGAAAAAAGCATACTCTGCTCCTCCCGTTTTCTTTCTATTTATTATATGATACCGCTCCGCTTCCCGTTCGGGAAAAACTGGAAAATCTTTCTTGCCGGTATAGTCACTGACTCTCCTGTGAATACTGTAGTTATCAAAAATCAGCAACGATTCAGAAAACTTGGGAGGTCTCTATGGTACAGGGAAAAGTAGAAATCTGCGGTGTCAATACAGCAAAACTGCCTTTGCTAAAGGCAGCGGACAAGGAAGCTCTCTTCGCAAAGATCCGGGAGGGAGATACCGCCGCCAGAGAGACCTACATCGAAGGCAACCTGCGTCTGGTCCTGAGCGTGATCAAACGCTTTTCCGGCAGTGCGGAAAATGTGGACGATCTGTTCCAGATCGGCTGTATCGGTCTGATCAAGGCCATCGACAATTTTGATTCCACGCTGGGTGTAAAATTTTCCACCTACGCGGTTCCAATGATTATCGGTGAGATACGCAGATTTTTACGGGATAACAATAGCATCCGTGTTTCACGGTCTCTGAAGGACACCGCCTACAAGGCAATCTACGCCCGCGATACCCTGACCAGGAAAAATCTGAAGGAGCCCACCATGGAAGAGATTGCCGCAGAGGTAGGTATCTCCAAGGAGGACATCGTCTATGCCCTGGATGCCATGCAGAATCCCATGAGCCTCTACGAACCGGTCTACACCGACGGTGGTGACACCCTCTACGTCATGGACCAGATCAGTGATAAAAAAAATAAGGAAGAGACGTGGGTGGAACATCTCTCCCTCAGTGAAGCCATGAAACGTCTGAACGACAGAGAGCGTCATATCATCTCTCTGCGCTTTTTCGAAGGAAAGACCCAGACCGAGGTCGCCGATATGATCGGCATCTCCCAGGCCCAGGTCTCCCGTCTCGAAAAAAATGCATTGAAAGCTATGCGGGGCTATCTTACCGCATAGACCTTGATCCTCGTATTCTCTGTAACGTATGATACACCAGCCAAAACATCCAGTATCCGATGATTCCTCCCAGCACATTGGTCAGGATATCATCGATCTGAAAATAACCTCTGCCGGTAATGAGCTGGAAAGTCTCCACTCCCAGGCTGGTCGCAAAAGCCGCAAAGATGTTCCTGAAAAATCCCCTAAGCCAGGGAAATGCCCAGGGGCATGCAAAGCCATACGGGATGAAAAGCAGCACGTTTTCCACCACGAAGGCGTTATTTCTCGTATTGATCCCCCAGGTGGAGAAAAGCTCCAGATCCATGGCACGGTTCCGGCTGCCATCCTCTCTGGAGAAAAAAGTGATCACCAGTATGATCATGAGGTACAAAGAAAACACCATGAGACCTGCCATCGGAAAGGCTTCTTTTCCCTTCCGCTCCCTCCTGGCATTCATTGCATTCAGGATCAGTCCCATGACGGCACCGGCCATCACACCATAGGGCAGATATTGTATGGCACCGTTCAGATCCCTTATTATATATTTCCAAATCATTCTTTCTTCATCCTATATCTGTCTCTTAAAATTCCCGTTTTACATCTGGTAAGTGTCCCAGCGGGAAGGCGCCTCGTCCCATAGCTTTTTGTTCTCAAATAATCTGTCGTTCATCCAGCCGACCGCATCCACCACTCCATCCTCGTCAAAGGAGAACATGGCCCTCTGTTTCTTCTCCTCCGGTGTCTTTAAAAAGTTAAAGGGCTCCGGCCAGACCGTCACGAGAAGCTTTTTGCCGCCTTCCGGATCCTCAGTCTGCTCCAGACGGTAACGCATCCCCTGGTGGCATCCGGTGAATTCCGTCTTTTTTAAATATTCCATTGATAATATATCATCACGTTGTATCATGTATTTGTCCTTTTTGGTTACTTCCGATTCCGTTACCTGAAAACTATCCTGTCTGTATTATATGGTTCACGAACTGCTCTGTTGCCACGCAGCTCCCACAATTCTGCACATGTTATATAGTATCATGTATCCGTCCCGAATGCAAAGTCAAATATGCAGGCTGATCTCCTTTTTCAGCTGCCGCATGATCTTTTTCTCCAGTCGGGAAATATAGGATTGTGAGATTCCCAACAGATTGGCCACTTCCTTCTGGGTCATCTCCTGTCCGTCCACTGTCCCCAGTCCGAACCGAAGTCTGACGATGGTCTTCTCCCGCTTGGACAATTTGCTCACGGCATTCATGAGAAGCTTCCGCTCCACCTCATTCTCTATACCGCGATAGATCACATCCTCATCCGTCCCCAGAATATCCGACAACAGCAGCTCGTTGCCGTCCCAGTCTACATTCAACGGCTCGTCAATGGAGACTTCCATTTTCGTCTTGTTATTCCGGCGCAGATACATCAGTATCTCATTTTCAATGCACCGGGAAGCATAGGTTGCCAGCTTGATATTTTTCTCCGGATTGAAGGTGTTGATGGACTTGATCAGCCCGATGGTGCCGATGGAGATCAGATCCTCCACCCCCACACCGGTGTTGTCAAATTTTTTGGCTATGTAGACCACCAGACGCAGGTTATGTTCGATCAGGATGGCTTTCGCCTCATCCTCGTATTCCGTCCCCAGATCACCGATCACCTGATTCTCCTGCTCACTGGGCAGGGGCGGCGGCAGTACCTCCGCGCCACCGATATAGTGGACATCTCCTTTCCGGTGCAGCAGATAAGGCTCCCTGCGCATCATTTTAAACTGCATTTTTCCCGGTATTGCTATCTTTAAGACCATATTTACTCCTATCTGCCACATTGTGCCTTGCCGGATCGTCCGGCTCTTTTATTTTTTCCTTCTTCCTTCGTGCTTTGTTCGTCTCCTGCAACAGCGCAGGAGGTAACAGCATCGGGATCTCTTCTCCTACGATCTCCTCCTCACTCACTGCCAGGTATACATTTCTGTATTCTCGTTCCACACCCTGCTGTATGAGCGTCATCTGCGGCACCGGATATCCCTTAAGGATCCCGCTCTTTTTCCCTACACTGTGATAAGGAATCACCCGGAATCCAGGCAGTCCTTCCGGCCACAGCCGATAAAATATCCGTGCGTCCAGCACCGATACCGGTGCTCCGCTGATAGGTTCGGTCAGGGTATTGCCGGAGTCTACCAATGCATGAATGCGCAACGGTCCCTCCGCTCCCTGTAACACTACCTCACAATAGCAGGCTTGTTCCGCTTCCTTTTTGCGCCCCCACACAAGTATCCAGCCGGAGAATGCTCCGACTCCCAGGGTCATACCGATCCCAGGCAGATAATTTCTTCCCATCGGGAATCCCCGAAGCAGTGCCGCCAGAATGCCTCCGATCAGGAAGGTGGACAGCATCAGTTTTCGGAAATAGTTCCACAACGTCCCAAGGCTGCGAATGTGAAATGTCACATACAGCATAAGTATTGTCCCCGGCAGAAAACAAAGCAACAGCTTCCCGGCGGCTGTTCCTTTCCATAAAAAAGGAAACAGATACCAGACCGCTCCGACCCCTGCTCCCGCAAGCAGCCGGTACCACGTGGCAGTGTGGCCCATGCTGTGATCCACCAGGCAAAGCAGCAGCAGATTCATCCCGAAATTGAGGAGGAACAGACTGTCTAAGTAGAGTTCATAATGCATCACACCCCTCCTTCAGAAACATTATAAAGGGTGGCATCAGCGGATTTTGTCAAATTTTCATCCGCCGGAACCTTTTTCTTTCCATTGTTTTCGACATCGTCCCTGGGGAAGTCTGCGACCGCCATCACTCCCCGGACTCCGCTGTCTCCTCCGGTTCTTCGGTCTTCTCCAGTCCCAGATAGGGCAGAATATTTTCGTACAGCTGCCTTATGATCGGTGCTGCCACCTGCCCCCCGTAGTAGATGCCCTGGGGATTATTGATAATAGCAATGGCGATGACCTGGGGATCATCCGCCGGAGCGAAGCCGATAAAGGAAGATATGTAACGTCCGCTTCCTCTGGGCAGAGTCTGGCTGGTTGCAGTCTTGCCGCCGACGCGGAAGCCCTGTACCTGACCGTTTCTGCCGGAGCCTTCCGCCACTACCATTTCCAGAATGTAGCGCATAGTAGCCGAAGTCTCCTCCGAGACGATCCCCGTCTGCACCGGATAGTAAAAGGTCTCTTCCACCTCCCCGTCCCGGGTCAACGCTTCAATCCCGAAATGTGGCGTGATCCGGTTGCCGCCGTTGATAATGGAGGACGCCGTGGTCAGCAGCTGGATTGCTGTGATCTGGAAAGACTGCCCGAAAGCCACGGTAGCCAGCTCCACATTTCCCATATCCTCTTTTTTATGCATGATAGTCCCAGCTTCTCCCGGCAGGTCGATGCCGGTGCGCTGTTTTAGGCCGAACTGTTCAAAATAATGGTAGTAATTGTCCACACCGAGCCGTAGGCCGACGGAAATCAATGCCGGGTTACAAGGGGTCTGGAACTACTGTCAGAGTTCGGGTTGGTGGCATACTTTTTTAACGTGCTGGGTACTCTACCACCTCCCAATAGCATTCGCTATGTTCGAACTTTTCCTTGATATAAACGATCCTGCCCTGCTCCTTTAACTGTTGGATACTGTGCCAGGTATAGCTGTAGGTGTTCCCCAGCCGCTCCGCCATCTGTGGGATCGTAATGTATTTTTCACTTCGGATCAGTTCCAGTACTTTCTCGTTGTAGGCTTTCCGGTTGCGGTCATAGATGGTTTCTTTTTTGTAGGTGAAGGAAAAGTAGAATAAACTGTAATCCGATTCCACAATGCTGTATAGTTCAAATTTACTCCGCATCAGTTCCCTGCTCATGGTGACATCCATATCCCCGTTGTTATGAATCTCTATGACCTCCACACAGCCATAGAGAATTTCCAGAATCGCCTGCTCGTTATAATTTTTGTTTTCTATGGTATTCCGGATCTGCTGTAAGCGGCGGTACTGATCCGCCAGACTCTTCTCCCCGTCTTTCTGGCCCTCTATCTTTTCTTCCAGTTCCCGAAGTTCCGTTTCCAGTCTGTCCTTGTAGATTCCAAAGTCCTCATCGGAAATCACTCCGTTCATTAACTTATGAAACAATACATCCTTATTCCGTAAAAGGAGTTCACGCTGGGTTTCCAGTGCCTTCAGTTTTTTTCCATTGTCGGAATTGCATAATGCCTTTTCAATGGTATGAATCGTATCGTTGATTAAACCGGAAGAGATATGGAAAAGGTAGGCATATTTTTCTTTCAGTGCTGCCGCCAGTTGCTTCTCTAACTCTTTCTCCGCTATCACCATGTTGTCACAGGTGCTTCGGGTTCTCTGAAACTGCTCGCTGCATTTCCACGTGATGACTTTTTCGGAATGAAGTTTGTAGTGCATTCTGTAGTATGGCTTCTTGCAATTTGCGCAGACCAGTCGGTTACTCCATTTGTAGGTACCTGCCAGTCCCTTGCAGCACCCCATCTGGAACCGCCTTGCATCTATGATCTGAACGATCTTCTCATGGTATTCCCTGCTGACGATGGGAGGAATCACGTTTTCCTTATAGATCCAGTCCTCCTGCGGGAGTTTCACACGCTCCTTGGTGTAGAAGTTGCTGACTTCCTTATGTAAAATGCAGTCTCCATGCAACATCGGAGAGGTCAGCATTTTCTTCCATGTATTCGCCGCAATACGCACAGAAGGCATCTTGTGATACCCTGTGGTTCCCTTGCTCCGCACCCCTCGGTCATACATGATGTTGGCTAAACGGTAAAAACCTATCCCCTGCTCCACCAGTGACAAGGCGTAGCGAAGTTCTGTGGCTTCCTTTTCGTTGACTGTCCACCAGACACGCTTGGTGTTCTCGTCGATAAACTCCACATTCCGATCCCAGCCGTATAAGGGTCTGCATATATGCAGTGCCTTGGAACCCGTGGCATAGATCTGTCTGTTGCTGTGAATATCTCTGATTTTCTTGGAAGTGATCTTACTCTGCTCTGCATCCACGATGGCCTGCACAGAATATTTTATATCGTCCCTCTCATGGTCATAGATGTGGTCATCCAGATAAAAATACAGTTGAAACTTCTTTTGCAGATGCAGTTTCACAAAATTGTGCCATTCCGCCTGATCTCTGCAAAGTCTGTCCGAACATTTCACAACCACCAGATCAATCCGATCCGCCTTAATGTCCCGAATCATCCGCTGATATTCCAGACGATGCTCCGCCTCCGTGCCGGTCTCCGGCTCTATATACTGATCCACGATCGTAAGGTGATTGTCCTCCACCAGTTTCCTCGTGTATGCCACCTGCACATCCAGTGCCTCCATCTGTACCTTCTTCTCCGTAGACACCCGGTTGTAGATTGCCACCCGTGTCTGCGGCGAAAATTTTGAAAGCTCGCTCATTTCTGTTTTCCTCCTTTTTCTTTTACATACAACAACTCCACAATGTCCTCATATTCCTTCTCTGATAAACTTCCGTCCTCGTACAGTAACCGTACAATTCCACACTGCACCTCTGTTTCCTTCCGTAAGGAAACCTCCCGGTTCTTTGCTGCTCTCTTAGCGCCAGATCCAGTTGCCATTCCATCCTCCGAACGAGGTTTTTACCAGTGTATGCCATTGAAACGCTGACCTACACAAAATGCAAGATTATTTCCGCTATTTTCCGAATGTTTTTATTCTTTCATAGCAGTGCATCGTTAATTATTTAACAAGTAAATATACCTCTTAATTTATTTAATCTAGCGCACAATACAAATGCGTTCCGTTTTCAAAAGGTGTGCTGTTACTGCTACGGGTATGGCTTCGGTGGGGACGATGTAAAGTGGTTCGGAAATAACCTGCTCCGAGGTGGGGACGCTATGCGATCAGGGGGAACGCTGTGGAGAAATCGATGAACGTATCAGGGTGAAAATTGAAAAAAGGTCAGTGCGGAGGAAAATAAGTGACTATTGCGCTTTAGAAAACTAACAACCAGTCTGAAAATGGTCTACTACTTCCAAAAATGAGAATGTCGGGTCACATGACAGATTGGCTCCTGTGGTTCACAGTGCTTTCACCACTTGTTCGGATGGTGCTGGTGGATTCATGGAAATGCTGCGTGGAAAACTTGAAAATATTTTTCTGAAATGCTTTATTACTGTTTTTTGCTTTGTCTGCGATTAAAAAATCACATGGTAGATGGGTGTAGGTTTTGATGGGTGGGGAAATTACTAACCAGTCGGGAAAAGGTGATAAACGGATTTTTCAGACACTGACTTTTCTTTTTCTCCGCACACCTAACTTTTTTCAGGAATTTTCCTGTATTTTTCACAAAAATATTTTTTATCGGAATTGCGTTTTTCTCATTTGACAGTTATTTATATTAAATTTTGAAAATTGGATTTTAATATAAAAAGATTTATGCTTGAGAAGTGTTGAAAGAAAAAAGCCATGGTACAGAAATGGAACTACTGCACCATGGCTTGCCGGGAAAGCATTGTTATGAAAGACCTCTGATCCGCTTTTTGTAAATCTGTACCAGACTGTCATAAAAGGCATCATTCGCCCTCCAGTTGCCATCGTTTGGCATCATATAAGCGGCGATCTGCATTTCGCTGCCATCGGGGAAACACAGGTAAACCAGATAAAACTGCTGTACTTTCCTCGTTAAAATCATGGGACGCAGACGCTGTTGTCTGGGAATATATACAGTGTCATCGTATCCTCTATTGCTTGTGGTGTTCTGTGCCATCTTCTCAGTCCTCCTCTTCCGGGTAGCGTACCGTCAATCGAAGATTGATGTCAGGGTTTACTTCCGTAAGTTCCTCTACCTTTTCCTTCAGCCTGCCATACTCTGGTCGGTCAAATTCTTTTCCCGTCCATTTATCCTTGTAAAAATACTTTGCTTTCAAATCAGGCACCGCATTCAAAATCGAAGCCTCCTGTCTTGCTAATGTCTGATTCTTGGAACTAACTCTGGCATACGCCATCTCAATATACTGATTCTCTACTGCATCTGTCATGTTCCTGTCCTCCCAATCACCTGAAAACTATACTTTTTCAGACATTTCAAACACTATGCAGTCAAATGTCCGAAAAACTATCAAAAATAAAATTAAAATATTTGACTTCCTATACCACCTTTGTCAGATAATTGGTCTGGAAACAAAAAGAACCCTGCCTACAAATTGCATAGGCAGGATCCTTTGAAAATTATATATTTTTTGTTATATACTGAATCAGTCGTATTATATAATTTCTGGCTTTCTCGCATAACCAGACGAATGCACAACAGATAAACATAAAACATGCAAAATTAAACATTGACTGATTACTTAAAATCTGCATGATAAATTCTATCTCCATGTTCACACCTCCTGCTTACAGCATTCCAAAATATTTTAATAAAGCCAGCCTGAGTAACATTTCCTCAGTGATGTACTGTACTTTTGATTCTATGAGGGGGATATCTTCCTCTCTGATGCTCTGAAAATTACCTCTGCGGTCATGGCGGCAGATAAAACAATCCCCGGCTATGATCGTTTCGCTCTCCGGTATTGCCACCCTCGGTTCCAGTCCTATCAGCCACCCCTCTTCATTGCAGATCAGGTCTATCTCTTCTGTCAACGCCGTACATTCTATCAGACCTCCGACAAACGCCTGCTCTGCCTTGAGAGAATTTTCTATTTCCATGATTCCTTGCTTATCTTTCGTGTATCCATATACTTTCATACTGCTGCCCTCCGAAAAGAAACGGACACCCCATTACAGGGTGTCCGACTTCTCCTTATCCTCTTTCTGTTTTCCATCCGCCACAGGTGCTGTTGGTTTTTCCAAAGATGCCACCACTACCGCACCATTTTCCAGTTTCGCCCCGGCACTGATGATATGCATATCCAACAGCGTTTTTACTTTTTCCTCCGTGAAGCTGGTTCTCTCATATCGGGAGGAAATCACATCATACATGGTATTTCCCTTTTCCTTATGTGTACCGATCACAATATAGAAAAGGTTGGCTAAACAGTCCTCCTCGACCATAGGAATTAAAGTGTTGGTGTGGATTTTCTTCATCATGTTGGTGGTGAAAAATGTCTTTTTATCCATTACCAGTTCCCCTGCTTCGGATAACTCCAGACCATAAACCTCATCCGTGGTAATGCCTTTCAAGGCATCTTTGATCTGCTTCTCTGTCAGTTCCACGACTTCCCCCTTGGGTAAGCTGTAGGCTTCATAACAGATTGCTCTTGTTCCTAAAAAGATCTCGTTGGTTACTACTAATTTTCTGCACATAATTTTTTCCTCCTGCGTTTCGCATTTACTATTTTGTTTCGGACATTTTCTTTTCTGTCCTCCTTACATTTAATACAATAACGCTGGGAAAATGTTTTGGCAGTGGCGAGAATAGCCAGAGATTTTATAGGGTGATTAGTGATGATGTAGAAGCCTCATGCCCTCTACAAAATAACCAATTTTGACCCTGGCAATTTTGGTGTATATTTCAGAAAAATAAACATCAAAAAAAAGCAACCGCCTCTCGCCAGGAATAGGTTGCTTTCCTTGTATCCACCTTTTCAAATCTGCTGAAGCTGGTAACCGCTGTCCTTGCAAATGGATCTTGTGTCTAAATCTATCAGCTTATCTACGGTACCCTTATCTTTACAACAGTATTCACACTTTTTATCGCATATATTTATCACTTGCTGTTGTGCCATTTTTTCTTTTATGTCACTGCAATCTCTCAACCAACATTCCGCCGATTTCCGGAACGCTCCCACTGATTTCGTTATAGCAAAATGACCGTTCCCTTTTAATGCCCTTGTTACCTCCATCAGCAGTTCGTTTGCAAAGTGTTCTCTGTTTTTTCCTGCGCTGTTATGTAAATCAATAAAGTTCTGAATCTCACGACTGGTATCAAAATAATCTGTTCCATTTTGCAAATTATCATGTACATACTGTAATGCAGCAATGACCACATTTTCTGCCACGGGGTTCTTCAAGTACATCGCTAAGACTTCGTCATAGGAAAGGTACAGATCCTCAAAGCACCAATAGGATGTAGCAACAAACTCAGCGCCTTTTTTCATGCACAGCCTGGTTCCCCATTTCACAAAGTCATGTGCAATAAACCCTTTGGTATTGTTTGCCACACAGTCAACCGCTACAAATACTTTATCTCCTGCCTGCAATTTGGGAAATATGCCTAACACCTGCGCCTTTAAGGTTGTATTTCCCGAAGCAGTCTGTCCATCACTCCCGATTGGAAATGATACTAACAGAAAGGAATCCACAGATCTGAATGTCTGGGCTACACATTGCCAGAAATCACGGGCTGAATTTGAATCCTCTGTAATGATATACAACAATTATGCCCACCCCCGTACATAACACTCATATTCCAACTGCAGTTCCCCATCCTTCTTGCACAACGTCCCGAAATAGTTCGGTGACAACTCGATTCCCATAGGTTTTCTTAAAAATATCAGGTATCTGTTGTACCCTCTGTCCGCATTGATAATTTCTACCATCTGTTCATCCAGTATAAGCTCTGCTCTGTCTATTATGATAAGCTTACCCTTTTGTAAGGAAAGCTTGTCCTTATTATCCTTTGATACAATAAAAATATTGTCAGCATTATACGGCTTAAAGCTGGCATTATTATTATCGTTGATGTAGCTTTTCAACATAGTGCACAGTAAAGATTTTCCCGTTGCACTATCCCCATGCACTATGGTCTTATTTCCCCGGAATTTTAAGTTATATTTATTTCCGTTTACATCCGTAAATTTCAAAACATTGCTTTGCCAATCATAACACTGTTGCATGTTACCTCCCCATAAACTACACCATGAAAAGTAAGTCTGTTATTCTTTCGGAATCGTTGATCAAATACTCTCTGTTACCGCATTCATATATTTCATCCTCATGCTCCAGGACGATTCCTATGTCCATATTAGTCTTATCAATATAACAGAAAAGCTGCTCTAACGCATTCTTTCCGCATTCCGTTGCATTAATCGCTCTGACCGTCGGGTATACCTTCTGGTTCTCTTGCAGAAAAATGCAATTCAATATGGTTTTGCACCCCGTTGACAAGTCCTGAATACCAGTAATGCCGTAAGGAGTTTCTATTTTCCCGATATTCTGATCCAATAGCTTTGCATGGTCAACTTCTTCCATGACCTTAATAGAATTTTCGGAAAGGCTTTTTGCAGATACATTGTTATTAAAAAAAGAATCATTGTCTATGATGATTTCGTTGTCTTTAAAATATTTGCCTGAGGTATATAATCTAACCATACTTCACCGTTCTCCTTTTCATTTATTATACCGCCTAATTCACAAAATTACAAACCACCGTTTTGAAATTCCCCGTTTCTCCCCACTCGCACCCCAACCTCAGATCCAGACCCTCTGGTTACAACTGTTCTCCATGCACTGTACAAAAGTCTGGCCGCCATGTCCGGCAATCTTGTGGCAGCGGATCTTACGGTCATCCACGATGATAAATCCGGGGCAGGAAAAGGTGCTTTCCGGGGTCACCACTCCCGCCTCCAGTCCCGCAGCGGCCGTGATGATCTTGAAGGTGGATCCCGGTTCGTAGGTGTCGTTGATACAGCCGTTTCGCCACATGGCATTCAGCTTTTCCTGTTTCTGTTCCGCCGTCAGTGTGGCCGGGTCCACCGCCACAATGCTGCCGTCCTCCTTCACTTCCGTCAGCTCCGGTAAGGTATAAGGGTCATTCAAATCAAACTCCGGATAATTCACCATAGCCAGGATCTCGCCGTTCTGCGGATTCATAGCCACTATATAAACACTGTCCGCCTCCTTGGTAGCACAGGCCTGCGCCGCCAGCTGTGTAGCATACTCCTGGATGTTCCGGTCGATGCTGATACGAAGATCCATGCCCGGCACCGGTTCCACCCGACGCTCCCCTGCCGTATCCACCTCGATCCCCTTGGCGTCCGTGATCGTCAGGATCATTCCCGGATCCCCCTGCAGGATCTCTTCATATACCACTTCCAGTCCGATGATTCCCTGATTGTCTCCTCCGGTAAAACCCAGCACCTTGCTGGCCAGATCCCCGTAAGGATAATATCTCTTGTAATCTTCGTCCACTTTTACCCCGGCCAGATCATATTCCCGGATCCGGTCTCCCACGGTCTTATCCACGTTGCTTTTCACCCGCTCGATGGAGGAATATTTCTCCACCCGCTTTCTGGCCTCTTCCTCGGAGATTCCCAGTTCCTTCACCAGTATGGCGATCACCTGCTCCGGCTCCTCGATCTGATTGTGGATCACCGATACCGTACAGACCATCTTGTTGTCCGCCAGCACGACCCCGTTGCGATCCAGAATCCGTCCTCTCGCCGCCTTGATGCTGCGCTCTCTTTCGTGCAGCCTTGTGGCCGCTTCCTCATAATATTCCGCCCGCCATACCATCAGATACAATAGTCTTCCCAACAGTCCGCAGAGCACTGCCGCACATACGAAAAATATGGTCATGATCTTCTTCCGATGAAAGAAACGATTCTGATGATCTGCCATAAAAAAACCTCACAACAAGAGCTTTTTACATTTTATTGCTCTTGCTGTGAGGCTATTCGTCAGATTACCTTACTATTCATTCTGCTGGTTCAGCAGATTATTGTTGACCGGGCTGTCCCCCAGGGAATCATCGCCGCCGACATCCGCTCCCGTAACAGGGTCAATCAGTCCACCGTCAATCGGGCTTACCAGATAACCGGTGGCCGGATCCACCGGATAATTTCTCCAATCCTCGGAAGGCGTTGTATTATCACCGCCCTGAGCGTCGCCGGTTCCATCTCCACTGCCCGTCTGATCGTCTCCGGTCTGTCCATCACCGGTTCCGTCACCGTTATTCTGATCTTCACCGTCCTCGGGCTTCTGGGTATACTGATTGGTGATCTCGATCTGTTTTTCTGCCAGCTCCTGGATCTCCTTCTCAGACAGCTCCTCCGTCATGAAAATATTCAGGTACGGCAATACTTCCGTCAGAACATTTCGTACAATACCGGTTGCGAACTTCGCATCATCCTGCGGTGATGCATTGGCACGATCTACGACCACATAGATAGCAATCTGGGGATCATCCGCCGGTGCATATCCCATAAAGGATACGACATACTCACCGTTTTTACGGGGAATGGTCTCTGCGGTACCGGTCTTGCCACCGATGGCGTAGCCTGCAGGTCTTGCGGTTCTACCGGTTCTGCGGTCACCACCCTCTTCCATTACGGTAGCCCGGCAGTACTGTCTGATCTTCGCCGAGGTGCTCTCGGAAATGGTCTGACGCAGTACTCTGGGCTCGATGTTTTCCACTGTTGCGCCGTTAGAATTGGTGATCTTATCCACCATATGCGGCTCATAATAATAACCGCCGTTGATCAGGGAACAGAATCCCGTGATCATCTGGATCATTGTTACATTAAAGTTCTGTCCGAAACTGTTGGTAGCCAGATCGGCACTGCCCATCTGATCCACCGGGAACAGGAGGCTTGCCGTTCTCGCTTCTCCTGCCAGATCCACGTTAGTCTTTAATCCAAAGTTAAAGGTCTGTTGGAATTTGGCAAACTCTTCTTTTCCCAAAGTAGCTGCAATCTTCATCAGCGCCACGTTGCAGGACCAGGCAATGGAATCCTGTACGGATACATCTCCTTCACCGCCGGAACGATAGCTGTGACACTTGATCGTATGTCCGCCGACTTCCAGAGATCCGTTACACTGATAGTGCTCGTTGCCGGTGATAGCACCGCTCTCCAGTGCTGCCGCCACAGTAAACGGTTTTGCTGTGGAACCCGGCTCGTAAGTAGTGGAGATACAATAGTTCTTCCACAGGTAATTCAGGTTGTCCAGCAATTCGTCATCCGTTAAGGCATCAATGTCTTCCTGCGTAAAATAGGTATCTGTCTTGGTCAGAACATCATAACCGTTGGCATTGGTCACCATCTCGATCTTACGGGATCCCAAAAGGGCGTCCGTATTTCTGGTGTCGTTCAGGTCATAGGTCGGATAGCTGGCCATGGCCAGAATGTTGCCGGTATTTACCTCCATAATAATGCAGCCCACATTTTCCGCACCGTTACCGGGATGTACCGCATCCTTATGCTCATCGTTGAATTGTTTCAGATATTTTTCCACGATACCCTGGATATTGGCATCAATGGTACTGTGTATCGTATTGCCGTCCACGGCCGGTTTGATGGTCCGCTCCAGGTTGGCATCATCATTCAGATATCCATACTCTCTTCCGGTGGTTCCGTTCAGCACATCATTGTAATACTCTTCCAGTCCGTACTGTCCTTCGTTGTCCGATCTGGAGAATCCGATCACGTCCGCCGCCAGGGAACCATTGGGATAGACTCTCTTGTATTCTTCCTGGAACCAGACGCCCTTGATCTTGCTGTCCTCCAGTGCTGCCGCCTGAAAACCGCTGATCTGATCATAGGTCAGCCTTCTGAGAGGGACATACCAGGAAGAATCCGGATGACTGATCACATACTGTCTCACTGCCGTCATATCCAGATCCGGGAAATTTGCGGACAGCGCCTCCATCGTCGGTTCCAGATAAGTCTCACGGCTTAACATTACATAGGAATCAATGACCAGATTATATACCTTCTCGCTGACTGCCAGTTTTGTTCCCTTGGTATCCACGATGTCTCCGCGGCGGAACGGCAATGTCACGGAGTCGTATTTCTGCTGTGACAAAACCTGTTTTTCGTAGGTTGCTCCATCCGCTTTCACGATCCAGGACAGTCGGACAGACAGCAGAATAAATGCCAGTATGATCAGGGCATACAGGCATAAAAGTTTTTTCTGCATCTTTATGGAAAATTTCTTAGGCTTCTGTTCCTTCACGCTTTCTGCCTCCCAGACTTAGTTCTGGCTGGTATCCGCCTGACGCATATAGTCGTTGCTGCTACTTGCGTAGGTAATCACCTGTCCCTCGGTGGCATAGGTCATTCCCAGCTCGCCGATGGCAATTCTCTTGATCTCTTCCAGGTTAATATTACTGGTGATCCGGCTGTACTCTTCATCATTTGACAGCTTCAGAGAGTTTAGCTCACTCTCCATTCTGGACACCTCTGTGATCTTGGTGGTCAGTTCTGACTGCATCTGGATATAATTTACCAGAAAAGCAGCGCAGGCGATCAGGGCTCCCATCAGAAAAGTGACGTAGCCGATGCTCATATGTCTTGCTTTTTCTCTGTTTTTTCTTGTCTCATGAGACAGTTGTCTCCGAGGCTCCTCCATCTGCCTGCGGATCTGTAAGTCTCTTGCTGTATTATCATATATGTAAGGAGTATTGCTTACTCTTCTTCTCTGTGCCATACTCTTTCTCCCCGCTTTCACTACTAAAGTCTTTTATTTTTTCTCAAATACCCTGAGCTTTGCACTCTTGGATCTGCTGTTTACTTCCAGTTCTTCCACACTGGGAAGAATGGGTTTTCTGGTGATCACCTTTCCCTTGGAGACCTTACCGCATACGCACACCGGAAATTCCGGCGGACAGGTGCAGGGATTCTCATTCCTGCGGAATGCGTTCTTCACGATCCGGTCCTCCAGGGAATGGAAGGTAATAATGCAGAACCTTCCGCCGGGATTCAGCAGATCGATCAGCTCGTCCAGCGCCTTTTTCAGTACTTCCAGTTCCTGATTACATTCGATACGGATTGCCTGGAAAGTCTGCTTCGAAGGATGTCCGTTCTGTCGCATCTTTGCCGGGACTGCGGCTTTGATGATCTCATTTAATTCAAAGGTGGTCTCAATGGGCTTGTCTGCCCTGTTTTTCACAATGTGTTTCGCTATATTCTTGGCAAAAGGATCTTCACCGTAATCCCGGATGATGTGATACAGTTCCATCTCGGAATAATTGTTGACGATATCTCTCGCTGTCAGGGTCTGCCTGCGATCCATCCGCATGTCAAGAGGGGCATCAAACCGATAGGAAAATCCTCGGTCTTCGGTATCCAGCTGATAGGAAGATACTCCCAGATCCAGCACGATTCCGTCCACGCCGGTGACACCATATTCTCTGAGGGCCTCCACTGCATTCACATAATTGTTGCGGATCACGGTCACTTTATCTCCAAACGGCTGCAATCTTGCGGATGCTGCTGCGATTGCTGCATCATCCTGATCAATGCCGTAGAAATGTCCGTTTTTCAGGCGTCTGCATACTTCGTAGGCATGTCCTCCTCCACCTAAAGTTCCGTCCACATAGATGCCGTCCGGGTTAATATTCAGTTGTTCAATGGTCTCATGCAGCATCACAGAATAATGATTGAATTCCACGACGGTCATCCTTTCTCGGTCACGTTTTTCACCCGTTAAATGGTCAGTCCCAGTCCTTCCATGGTGCTGGTGATCTCATCCATATCGGTATCGGAGTTCATATTCTCCCATTTATCCTTGCTCCAGATCTCCACACGGCTGCCGACGCCGACCAGTACCACGTCCTTTTCCAGTCCAGCGAATTCTCGCAAGTGTGCCGGCAACAGGATTCTTCCCTGCTTGTCCACTTCTACCGTAGCTGCACCGGCCAGGAAGAAACGGGCAAATTGTCTTGCTTCTTTATTGATCAGAGGTAATGAGGTCAGCTTCTGTTCAAAAGCATTCCAGTCATCGTTGGCATACACAAATAAGCAGCCATCCATTCCCTTGGAAATCACAAATTCCTCTCCTAAGATTTCTCGGAATTTCGCCGGAATGATCAACCTGCCTTTCGTATCTAACGTATGGTTGTACTCGCTCATAAACATCGCACTCACCACCATTCATCCAAAAGGGGACTGCCACGAAAAGGAGGTCATTTTTCTAAAAATCTACCACTTTGTGGCACTTACCTCCACTTTCTCCCACTTTTATTATGATTTTATACTAAAATAGGGTATTTTACAAGAGAAATCAAGTGGCTTTTTTCGACAGCTCCACGTAAAAAAGCGCCTTGTCATACGGCAAAGGCGCTTTTTGCTACAATATCTGGTATAAAAATAAGAGCAAACACAATATCTATGTATTTGCTCCTGTTTCGATATTCTTAATAAATTTTTAAAAATTTTTAATATTTTTCCACTTTCGGCTGTTTTTCCAGGCGGATACGTACCACAACGTCCGTCACCACTGCGAAGATCACCATGCACAAGGATAATACCTGTGATACGGCGAGGGTCGTTCCGGGGATAAACAGGGTATCTGTCCGGATACCTTCGATCCAGAATCTGCCAAGACCATAGCCTCCGAAGTACAGCAGACAGATCTCACCCTCGAACTTTTTGTGCTTGCGGTACACTAGCATAAGGATCAGGATCATCAGATTCCACAGGCTCTCGTAGAGGAAAGTGGGATGTACCTGAATGTAATTGGTCCCATCGATAATGTGAGCTGCTACATTCTCAGAAATATCCCGGCTGCGCACAGCTTCGATAGGAAGCCGCATGGCCAGAAAACTGTCCGTATATTCCCCGAATACTTCACGGTTCATAAAGTTACCCCAGCGGCCGATGATCTGTCCCAGGATCAACCCTGGCACACACAGATCTCCCAGCCGGAACGGGTTGATCTTCTTGATCCTGCAGTAAATGAGCAGTGTCAGGAATGCTCCGATCACACCGCCGTAGATCGCCATACCGCCGTTACGGGTATTGAAGATGCTTAACAGATTGTCCTTGTAATAGTCCCAGGCAAAGACCACGTAATAGATTCTGGCTCCGATCACGGAAAAGATCACGGCATAAATGGCGAAATCCCAGATCGTATCCGGATTTTCTCCTGTCACCTTTGCCTGATGCACCGCCATCAGAATGCCTGCCAGTACCCCGATTCCGATGATCAGGCCGTAAAAGGCGATTTCGAAACCGAATACGGAAAAGCTTCTGGGAACATTCTCCAGGTAAATGCCTAAATGGGGAAATGCAATATCTCCTGCATTCATCATAATATTTATTTCCTTTCTTGGTACTATCCGGCTTCTGCGCGCTTCGCGCTCCCGAATCCGGCACATACATTCGCATTCCGGGCTGTCGCCCTACTTGCTCATGGCTCCATACTATCCGGCTTCTCCGCGCTTTGCGCTCCCGAATCCGGCACATACATTCGCATTCCGGGCTGTCGCCCTACTTGCTCATGTATGTTTGATCCGCTAATAGACAGATTACTCTGCCTGCAAGCAGTCTCGTAATCTGTCTATTGCGGATCTTAGTATTACACGTTGAAGCGGAACAGGATCACATCGCCGTCCTGCACTACATAATCCTTGCCTTCCATGCCGACCAGACCCTTTTCACGGGCAGCGGCCAGAGAGCCCTGCTCCAGCAGATCCTTGTAGTTTACTACTTCTGCCTTGATGAAGCCTCTCTCGAAATCGGAGTGGATCTTGCCGGCTGCCTGAGGTGCCTTGGTGCCAATCTTGATGGTCCATGCTCTGGTCTCATCCTCTCCTGCAGTCAGGAAGCTCATCAGACCTAAGATATGATAACTTGCCTTAATCAGTTTCTCCAGACCGGATTCCTTTAATCCCAGGTCGTCTAAGAACATTGCCTTCTCATCATCATCCAGCTCGGAGATCTCTTCCTCGATCTGTGCACAGATCACGAATACCTCACTGTGTTCACCGGCTGCGAACTCTCTTACTTTTGCCACCATCTCATTGGATGCACCGTCATCTGCCAGATCATCCTCGGCTACATTGGCTGCATAGATCACAGGCTTATAAGTCAACAGATTGTATTCCTTTAACAGAGCCAGTTCATCCTCATCGGTAACATCCAGGCTCTTTGCCATCTTACCGCTCTCCAGATGCTCCTTGATACGCTCAAGCAGTGCCAGCTCCTTGGCATAGGTCTTGTCCATTCTGGCTGCCTTGACTACCTTGGACAGTCTTCTCTCCAGTACTTCCAGATCTGCGAAGATCAGCTCCAGATTGATGGTC
The DNA here is from genome assembly GCF_025567015.1 of Waltera acetigignens. NCBI lineage: Bacteria > Bacillati > Bacillota > Clostridia > Lachnospirales > Lachnospiraceae > Waltera > Waltera acetigignens. Next base: position 465,951 of record NZ_JAOQJO010000001.1, read on the forward strand.
TCGATATCACGCAGAGGGTTCACGCTGCCGTCCACATGGATGACATTAGGATCCTCGAAACATCTTACCACATGTACGATAGCATCCACTTCACGGATATTGCTTAAGAACTGGTTGCCCAGTCCCTCACCCTTGGAGGCACCCTTTACCAGACCTGCGATATCCACGAATTCGATCACTGCGGGAGTTACCTTCTTGGAATGATACATCTCGCCCAGTGCTTTCAGTCTGTCATCCGGAACTGTTACCACACCCACGTTAGGGTCGATGGTACAGAAGGGATAGTTGGCGGATTCTGCTCCCGCCTTGGTCAGGGAATTGAAAAGTGTGCTCTTTCCCACGTTGGGAAGACCTACGATACCCAGCTTCATTTTATCTTTACCCGTTCAAAAATCCCTCTATAAACGGAATTTTTGCCTTTCTGTTTATTAGTTGAACAATATAATCTAAAATTATAGCATAATATGTGTTTTTTTCAAACACCTAAATACTTTTCTTTCGAAATAAAAATATGCTATAATATGCATTATCATAAACCAAAGAGGAAAAATCAATGAAAAGAATACGTTATTTTGATTTACTTAGATGTACCTGCTTTTGTTTCATTATTTTTTATCATCTGCTCTTTCAGCTCTATCTCTCCGGAATCTGTCCCGTAGAGAGACTCAATCCTCTGTTTTCCAACAGCAATATGCATCTGGCAACCCTGGGTGTTGCTGTATTTTTCATGTTATCCGGTGCCAGTCTCTCCTATACCGCGAAGGAGAACTTCAGCCTCGCAAAATATTATAAGAAAAGATTTCTGCGCATCCTGATTCCCTTTTATATACTTTACATTGTTTATTTCCTGTTTCTCCTTTTCCAGAGCCATTCCGTCCACAATATTTTTCCTGAAGGAATTCCTGCGTGGAGAATTGTTTTTACTTTTCTTGGAATGGATTCCTGGGTCAGCATGCACGGGATCAGCACCTTTTCCCTTACCATCGGAGAATGGTTTCTGGGATGTCTTATTCTGTTGTATCTGATCTTTCCATTGCTTCGATTTTTTATGATAAAAAGTGAAAAGTTCTTTTTTATCATCGCTACCGGGATTTATTTGATTGTTTTATTTCATTACGATTTCTCCGTCCCCATCCATATGAACTTCTTCCTGAAGGGCTACGAGTTCGTAATCGGTATGATGATTGGTTATTATCATGAAAAATTCAATCCTAAATGGATTTTCTTATCCCTGCCGGTGGTGATTTTCTTTGTTCTGTGCCCTTTTGCACTTCCCATCAGCACCGGTTTGAAAATAACGATACTGGCCGTTGCCTTCTGGATTTCCGCTGCATGCCTGGAACCGGTTCTCGAAAAAGGACACGGCCGATTTCTCCGTACGATAAGTAACTACTCTTATGAAGTATTTCTGGTCCACCATATCATTATCTATTTTATCACTCCGAGGGCTATTCCCTATATGCGCGGTATGGTGGGTGTTTTAGGTTTGTTTCTCGTTGAATTGCTGCTGATGGCAGTGCTGGGATTTCTTTTGAAGTTCATCTCCGATCAATGCATTGCCGCTCTGTCCAATCTTACTGCTGTTGAAAATAAACGTTAATCCCCTGCAGCAATCCTTCCGCCAGTTGATCCAGTATAGCATCGCTGTGATCGGAATATGCATTTCCCAGTTCCATATCCACGGAAGGGATCGTACTATAAGAAGTCTGGGTCAGGTCAATGCTCATGTTTCCTTTTCCATAGATCGTTGCTCCCTGTCCCCGCAGCCCTTCCACCAGATCCGCTCCCAGAGCATCGTGCTGCTGCCAGTGGGATGCCACCGGCTCCATACTCTTCAGTACTTCCGGCACAGAGATGTAAAAGCATCCCTTGTCGTAATTCTTGCCGTCACCGCTGTCCCAGTGCAGTGCGATATGGCAGTCTGCCACGTTATTGCAGATCACGGTCCTGGCCACATTGTCCAACTGCACATCCTCTCCGTCCCTGAGCATCAGTACATCATAGCCGGAGGCCAACAGTTTGTCCCGCAGAATCTGTGCCATCTGCAAAGTAACCGTTCGCTCCGGTGTCCCGTCCTGAAATGTCATGCCTCCGGACACTGCCGCAGCTTCCGTAGCTCCCGCTGCCGTACTGCCTCCCGTAGTCTTGGCCGAACCGTCCGGATGGCACAGCGTCTTTACTTTGGCCCCACCGGCGGTGCCATGTCCCGCATTCACTCCGATAATGATTCCCTTGCTTCCGGACTCCTCTGGTGCCCGGTATAGTACTGCGGCTCCGGTATTTATCTTCGAATGATCCGCATATTCCCAGTCCGGATTCAGAGTGATCTGCTGTAAATCAGTGTATTCTGCAGGCTGGCTTGACACCGTTTCTGTCTGATCAGCCCCGTGGGCTTCTAAAGCTTCACTTTGTGGTACCGTTTCTTCAGCCTCCGGTATACTATTCTCCTGTAACGTTTGCGTTTCCCGTGCCAGGGCATCTTCCGGCTCCTGTGATGGCAATGTCTCTGCCTGCGTTTCCCTACCAGCCACTGCAGAAGCCATCTCATTCTCTATGCTTGTCCCGTACACTCCGGTACTATGTGTATCCACACTCTCCGGATATTCAGCATTATTCTGTGCGCCACAGGCCGTCATGCCTGCTGTCAACGCCATGCCGGCTATGATTGCCACCATCCTGTAATGTTTTCTATAAAGCATCTCTCTTTCCTTCCTCCGACAGGAAAAGAACCACAGCTGTAATCTTACAGCTATGGTTCTTCTGTTCTTTCTTCTTCACGATTACCGAAAACAGTCTCTGACTAACCACGCAGTTTGAAATGCTCTAACAATTCATTCAAAGTGGTTGCAGAAGCGGAAAGTTCTTCACTGGTCGCAGAGGTTTCCTCTGCTGCTGCGGAGTTGGACTGGATAACATCGTTGATGTCCTCCACACCCTTCTTGATGTTGTTGACAGATACTGCCTGTCTGTCGGATGCAGTACGGATATTAGCAACCTCCTGGATGATCTGATCCAGTTCGGTCATAACCTTCTGCATTGCTTCGTTGGTCTCCCTGGTAACCCTGTTACCCACTCCTACTTCGTTCATGGATTCTTCGATCAGCTTCTTAGACTCTACTGCGGAATTTGCACTCTCTTCTGCCAGCTGTCTGATCTGGTCAGCCACGACTGCGAAACCTCTTCCGGCTTCCCCTGCTCTTGCTGCCTCAATGGAAGCATTCAAAGACAGCAGATTGGTCTGGGATGCAATATTCTCGATATCTGCGATGATCTTCTCGATATTCTGGGTCGTGGTATCGATTTTCTTCATGGCATCTACCAGCTCATCCATCTTCTGCTGGCTGTTGGCTGCCTCGATACCTACCTGTTTTGCCTTATCGTGAACGATATCGGTAGACTTGGTGTTCTCCAGTACCTGATTCGTTACTTCTTCTACGGTAGCCACCAGTTCTTCAACAGCTGCAGCCTGACTGGTAGCACCTTCTGCAATATCCTGTGCACTGACAGCCAGCTGATTGCTTCCGGCAGACACCTGTTCGGAAGATCCCTGAATACCGTGCATAGTCTCACTGACCTTGTTCACCATATCATCCAGTTCATCCAGTACATTGCGGAGCTGTCCTACATACGCATCGGGGCAGTTGCTATGTACATCAAAATTACCCCCAGCAAAATGCTCTACAATATCCTGCAGATCTGATACAACCTTTTTCAAAATAGCTGCTGCGGTCTCAAAGCTGTCAGAAAGCCTGCCCAGCTCATCCCCGGATTCATAGGGTACTCCGATCTCAAAATCACCGGCTACAATCTTTTCAGCTGCCATTACCAGGCTTTCAATAGGTTCTACTAACATTTTAGTAAGCATTTTTGACATAGCTGCATTAAATGCAATAGCTAATACAACTATGATCACAGCAATTACGCTTCCCACATAGCTTTTTGACTGTATCAATCCCACAACTGCCACCAGGGCCAACACCACATATAAAACGTCCATAATGCGGAATACAAAAGAAAGCTTATTTTTTATAGGCTTCTCCCTTAACATTTCTTCCAGTTTTTTCATTTGTTTCCTGCTCCTTCCATTAATTAACCTACATACATTTTATTTTAATTTCCTCTGGAGGTTTCGTCAAGATTTCTCTGCTTAAAATTATGTAAAATTATGTGTGGGATGCCCGGCTCATCTCCAGAAGCTTATCCCGCATTTCATTTTCGATCCGCTGTAAGTCTTCCTCTGCGCTCTGTCTTCTGGCACGGCCTTCCTCCTGGATCTTCATGACTTCATCCAGTGTGGTCATCAGTGTCTGGTTCGTGGTCTTGAGGGTCTCGATATCCACAATACCTCTCTCTGATTCCTTCGCTGTCTCCACGGTTGCCACTTTCAGTGCTTCTGCATTTTTCTTCAACAGTTCATTGGTCATATCCGATACTGCACGCTGTGCCTTGGCTGCATCGGTGGCATGATCCAGACCGATGGCAATGACCATCTGGCTCTTCCACAGAGGGATCGTATTCACCAGTGTGGACTGGATCTTCTCGGACATAGCGATATCATTGGACTGGATCAGTCGGATCTGGGGTGCCATCTGCAGAGAAATGGCTCTGGTAAGTTCCAGATCATAGATCTTCTTCTCGAATCTCTCACACATTGCTGCAAAATCCTTCGCAGCCTGCGTATCCTCCGGCAGTCCGCTCTTCTGTGCTTTTTCCAGAAGTTCCGGCAGTTCCACATTTTTCGCCTGTGTCAGTTTCTTTTTACCCGCCAGAATGTACATGGACAGTTCTTTAAAATAATTCAGATTCAGCTGATACAGCTTGTCCAGTACCGCCACATCTTTTAACAGCACCACCTGATGATTTTCCATGGCATCACAGATCTTGCTGATGTTCACTTCCGCTTTATCATACTTTGCTTTCAGATTATTCAGCTTATCCCCGCTCTTTTTAAACAAGCCGAAGAATCCCTTGTCTTCCTCTGTATCAAAATCCTTGAGCTGTGCCACTACATCCGTCAACAGCTGTCCAACCTCGCCCATATCCTTGGTCCGGACATTGCTAAGTGCTGTCTCAGAGAAATCTGCGATCTTTTTCTGACTCCCCGCACCGTACTGCAATACCGCCTGGGTATTGGTCAGATCGATCTGTCCCGCAAAATCATCTACCATTTTCTGTTCTTCCGGTGTAAGTTCCATCTCCGGAACAGCCTGCTCCTCTACCAGTTCCTCCGGCTTCTTCTCCACGATCTCTGCCTTTGCCTCCGCAAAGGGATCCAGTGTAAGGGTAGGTGCCTCTTTTGTTGCTGCATCCAGATCCATATTCATACTTATAACCCCGCCTTTCCATACTCTCTCATGATTTTTTATTTACCATCAGCATTGCTTTCCTGCTGTCATACACTTTTTTCTCTTACAAAATCCGATTCCGTCAGCCCTTCCCTGGCCAACATCGTCTGCAATACCTGTGCATCCGCTGACGCATCAAAGGCTGCATCCCGGAACAGATTGTTCAGCAATGTAACGAATGCCTGATTGATCATATCCAGTGTCTTTTCGATCTCTTTTTTGGCATCGAGAATATCTTCTCCCGGGCTGCTGATCTCGTCAAATTCCGCATACTGCTCCACCAGTTTCAACATAGTAGGCAGGTAATAATCCATCAGTTTATGCATCCGGTGCATCTGCTCCGGATGCTCCTGCACTCGGTCAAAGATCTCCTTCAACAGATTTTCCAGCCGGTACAGCTTCTCAGAGATAGCTTCTCCTTCGATCCTGTCATTCAGATCCCGCAGATGACGGATGTATTCCATTCCTTCTGCCACCATACTGTGCAGTTCCTGCTCTCTGCGGTTCTGATCCGTATCCTGTGTATCGGTGCCCGCTGTATTCTGTTCCTTCTCCTGCTCACTGATCTTCTTCTGCTCCAGATAGGCTTTCTCCGTCTCCAGATACTGACGGTAGATCACATTATTGAGCATAAAGCAGGTCTCTTTATCATCCAGATGTCCGTCCGGAAACATTCCGGCTTTTAACATCTTACGAAGATCCCTTCTGACATAGCGGACACTTTTTCCGGTATAGCGGGCCATTTCGTTGATCTCACCATACATTTTGGTGCCGCACAGTTCCAGATATTTCTCCGCACGTTTTAATCTTCTACGCTGTCCGTTGCCATAAGAGATCATCTCTAAAAATACCAGAGACAATACTCCCGGAAGGATTGCCGCACTCAGAGATGCTGCCTGAAAAGCTGCCAGTAACAGCTGTACCAGAAGTCCCAGTCCGCTGAACCCCAGTCCGATCCCGCCGAACACAGTGCACAATGTTCCGGACACGTTTCCCTTCTTTTCCATTTTGACCAGAGAAGTCATTTCTGCCGCAGTAGCTTTTCTGGGTGTCACCGGCTGTGCCTGATTCCGTGCACGGTTCTGCTCTGCCTGAGCCTTCCGTTGTTCTTCCCACTGCTTTTCCCGCTCTCTGCGCTGCCGGTGCCATTCTTCGTTCTGCCTGCGGCGCTCCTCCTGCTGTTTTTCCCGTTGCTGCCGTTCTGCCTGGATCTCTGCCTCGGTCTTGACTTCCTCCCGCCTTTTATCCTGCCAGCTGCGCTGGGAATTCCACACCTTTTTTTCCGTGGCTTCCCTGGACAGATTTGCCTGGAAATCCGCCTCCCGCAAGGCATCGTTGACCGTATCCGTCACCAGCGTGTTCAACGCATGAAAATCTCCGGTCTTCATCGCTTCCGTAATGGTCTCTTTGAATTTTTCCCCTAGATTATTCTGCACTTCACTCATAATTAATATTTTCTCTGATTTTTCAGTTCATCATAGAGCAGACAGTAGTTCTCATAACGTATCTGCGGGATCTCTCCCTCTGCCACAGCAGCCTTGATACCGCATACCGGCTCAGAGATATGGGAGCAGCCTCCGAATCTGCAATATTTTTCAAAAGGGGCAAACTCCGGATAAAATTCCGCCAGCTGCTCCTTCTCCAACCGAAACAACCCCAGAGAGCTAAATCCCGGGGTATCCAGAATATACGTATCCTGTGCAATGGAGATCAGTTCGGAGTGCCTGGTAGTATGCTTTCCCCGCTCGATCTTCTCACTGATGGAGCCGGTCTCCATCACTGTGCCGGACTGCAGGCAGTTTACCAGAGAGGATTTACCGACACCGCTGGGACCCGCCACCGTAGTGGTCTTGCCGCGAAGCAGCTCCTGAATGGTATCTATCCCTTCTTGTCTGGCTGCGCTGACCGTGATCGTACGGAATCCCGCCTGTTCGTAAATGGCACGATAATCTTCCTTTTTGCCTTCCTCGTCAATATCCTGCTTGTTAAAACAGATAATGCAGGGAATGTCCTGCTGCTGCATCATGACCAGGAAACGATCCAGCAGATTAAAATTCGGCTGTGGCTTCGTGATGGCAAAGATCACCAGCGCCTGATCCACATTAGCTACCGCCGGACGGATCAGTTCACTGTGTCTGGGAAGCAATTCCCTGATATTTCCTTTTTTCTGTGCCTCATCCAGGACATCCATCTCCACGTCATCCCCGACCAGGGGTTTTCTGTGATCCTTGCGAAAGACTCCTTTTGCCTTGCATTCGTACACCGTGCCCATTGTATGGCCATCGTCCGCTACATGGACGTAATAGAACCCGGCGATTCCTTTTATAATCTTGCCCTTCATAGCTTCCCGCCTTTGATCTTATTCCTTTACGAACTCAACTCTTCTGGTAAAGGAACGGTCTTCTGTCGTTCCGGGAACCGTCACCTGCTCCCCGGTATCCGGGTTCGTTGTGGTGGTCGGTTCGCTTGTCACCTGATACGTCATGGTGAGCGTACCACCGGAGGCAGTCATACCGTTGAAATTGGTAGCTACCGGGAAAGTGCTGGTCTTGGTATCCAGCAGTACGTTATCGTCATCCGTCACCAGTTTGATGCTGACTTCCATTCCCGATACATAGCCGGGTGCTTCCGAAGTCGTCGGTGCCGCAATGCTGACATTACACTTGTAAGTCACCTTCTGAGCTCCCTGACTGACCTTGATATCAATGGAGGTTCCCTGCTCCACATAGGAGCCATGGGAATAGCTCTGGTAACAGATCATGCCTTCTCCCACTTCGTCACTGTAGATATAGGTCACACTGCCTACGGTCAGTCCTGCCTCGATGGCTTCTACCGTACCGTCCTGCTCGGACAGACCGATCAGATTCGGCACACGGATCTTGGTATCTTCCTTACCCAGACTTACTGTCACAGTGATCACACTGCCCTTCGGTGCTTTGTTGCCCTCGGAAGGGGTCTGGGAAATCACCCGGCCGGACTCTACCGTATCGGAATAGCTCTCTGTCTTGTTGACCAGGAAGCCCTTGCCTACCAACTGAGTATTGGCTTCATCAAAAGTAAGATCCACCACATTGGGTACTTCCACACCCTGAGTTCCTGCACTGGCTTTCAGGGTTACCTTGCTGCCCTTATCGATCTGTGCTCCCACGCTGACATCTGTATTGATAACAACACCTTCCGCTACCGTGTCGGACTCCTCATAAGTCACCTCTGTGAGGATTCCCAGACTGGTCAGGGTGCTCTTTGCATCTTCTACCTTCATGCCCCTTACATCCGGCATGGAGACCTTTTCCACTTCTGTGGCATCCGTCTCTTCGGTCGTAATGATCGGTCCTGAGTTAGAGTCGCTGCTTCCTTCATTTTTGCCGCCGAAGATCTTCACTGCCAGAACGATCAGGATAATACAGATCACCACACCGGCTACAATTGCCAGGATTGTGGTCACGCGCTCCATCTTGGGGTCGTAGTCGTAATTATCCTCGTCTTCGCCATCCTCATCGTTTTCATACATGGCTTCGGTATCGGAACGCAGACGCATGGTCTCATCATGATCCGGTTCTTCGTATTCCCGTCCTCCCTGATAAGGGACTTTTCGTTTGATCTGCGCCATATCCTCATCGGAGATCATCCGGGTACCACCTTCCATATCCGGATCGGTGTTCACCACGAAATCTTCCTCCGGGTTGATCAGGGACTGCTTCAGATCCGCGATCAGTTCTGCCATATTCTGGTATCTGCGGTCCGGAGACTTCTGACAACATTTCAGTACAATACTGGCTACGCTGGAAGGGATCTCCGGTACAAACTCCTTCGGAGACGGCATTTCTTCCTGAATATGCTTGATGGCGATGGCAACCGTAGTCTCCCCGTTGAAAGGAACTCTTCCCGTCAGCATCTCGAACATGGTGATACCCAGCGAATAGATATCACTCTTTTCATCGCTGTACCCCCCTCTGGCCTGCTCGGGAGAAGTATAGTGTACACTTCCCATGACATTAGAAGTGATGGTATTACTGGTAGCTGCCTTGGCAATACCGAAGTCCGTCACCTTGACTTTGCCGTCCTTGGAGATAATAATATTCTGCGGCTTGATATCCCGATGGATAATATGATTATTATGTGCAGCCTCAATACCCATGCTTACCTGGATGGCGATACTTACCGCTTCCTTGTAAGACAGTCTGGCCTTCTTCTCAATGTACTTTTTGAGGGTAATACCCTCTACCAGTTCCATGACGATATAATAGATTCCGTTCTCTTCCCCGACATCATAGACATTGACAATATTGGGGTGCATCAGTCCTGCTGCCGCCTGTGCCTCGATCCGGAATTTGGATACAAAATTAGCATTTTCGCTGAATTCCTGCTTCAATACCTTGATCGCCACATAGCGGTTCAGCTTGTGACATTTTGCTTTATAGACATCTGACATACCGCCGGTTCCGATTTTTTCCAGGATCTCATAGCGATCGCCGATCATCATTCCGATTTTGATCATACTTGCTCTCCATTTCCAAAAAAGCTGGGTAATTTACGCGCACGGCTCGATCAGTATCACACTGATATTGTCTCTGCCGCCGTTGGCATTGGCCGCCTCCACCAGGCTCTCTGCCTTCTCCACAAGGTCTCTGGCTCCGCTGATAATCATGCGGATTTCCTCGTCTTCCAGCATATTTGTCAGACCATCCGAGCACATAAGGACGATCTCACCCTCCTGTAATTCCACGGTAAAGAAATCCGGCTCCACTTTGTCTTCCGCCCCTACCGCTCTGGTAATAATATTTTTATCCGGATGGTTCCTTGCATCGGCACGATCCAGTTCTCCGATCCGTACCATTTCTTCTACATACGAATGATCTCTTGTGATCTGGCGGATCTTGCTGCCCACCACATAGAGTCTGCTGTCTCCTACATTGGCCACCTGTAAGAATCTGCCCATGCAGGATGCCACCACAACCGTAGTCCCCATTCCTTCCAGCTTTTCATCCTCGCTGGCTCTCTTGCGGATCACATCATTGGCTTCCTCAATGGCTTTGCGGAAGATCAGGGTGGGATTCTTCTCAAAAGAATTCTCCATCTCGGCAAGCATGGTCTCTACCGTTACCTTGGACGCATAGTCTCCCGCATTGTGACCACCCATACCATCTGCCACGATAAATACATTCGGCAGATTTCCCACCGGTTTTTCAGAGGTATAGATATAGTCCTGATTTACTTTTCTTTTCCTTCCGATATCGGTTATGGAAAACGTCTTAAGCACGTCAAACTTCCTCCTGTGAGAGTTCCCCCGGGTTCTTCGCCTCCTGCGTATGACGGCGTCTTAACTGTCCGCAGGCTCCGTCAATATCCCGGCCCATCTCCCTTCTAATTGTAACATGTATCATCTTACTTTCAAGTTTATTTTTAAATGCCTGAATGTGCTTCGTATCCGACTGCACATAATCCCGCTCTTTAATGGGGTTGACCGGGATGAGGTTGATATGGCAGCACAACGGCTTCGCCAGGGCGATCAGTTCCCTGGCATCCTCTTCCGTATCATTCACACCGCCCACCAGACTGTATTCGAAAGTGATCCTTCGTCCGGTCTGTTCGAAATAATACTGACAGACTTCCATCAACTCTTTGATAGAATACCGGTTGGCAATGGGCATCAGTTTTCTTCGTTTTTCATCGGTGGTGGCATGCAAGGACAGTGCCAGTGTGATCTGCAGCTTTTCATCCGCCAGCTGCCGCATTCTGGGCACGATTCCACAGGTGGACACCGTGACATTTCTCTGGCTGATATTCAGACCGTTCTCATCGGTCAGAAGATGCAGAAATTTCAAAATATTGTCATAATTATCCATCGGTTCCCCAGTGCCCATGACTACCACATTGGAGACCCGCTCCCCCGTCAGTCTTGTAATGGCGTAAATCTGATCCAGCATCTCGGAAGGAGTCAGATTCCGTTCCAGTCCGTCCAGCGTGGACGCACAGAATTTACAGCCCATACGGCATCCCACCTGTGAAGAAATGCACACACTGTTGCCGTGCTTATACTGCATCCAGACACTTTCCACCACATTGCCATCAGATAATTCAAACAGGAATTTTTTCGTTCCGTCGATCTTGGACTCCTGTATTCTGACAGGGTTTACACAGGTGTATTCATATTTTTCCTTACATTGCTCCCTGAATTTTGCGGAGAGGTTGGTCATTTCATCAAAGCTCCTGACCAGCTTCACATGCATCCATTCATACATCTGCTTTGCCCGGAAGGCCTTCTCTCCCATGCTCTCCAGCTCTGTTTTCAATTCTTCCAGATTCAGGGATTTGATATCTTTTTTCGTATCCATTTTTCGTTCTCTTACTTCTTATCTCTCACGCTTTTCTGCGCAGTCTTGCATAATAGAATCCGTCGGTCTCATCCGTTCCCGGCAGAAGCTGTCTCTCTTCTTCCAGTACAAACGGGAAATTCTCTGTGATCCAGACTGCCATCTCCTGATTTTCCCCGCGGTGGATCGTGCAGGTACTGTAGAGCAGTACACCGTGCGGCTTCACATACTGCCATCCGGCTGCCACGATCTGCCTTTGCAGTTCTGTGATGGATTGCAGGCTTTCCGGTGTGGCATGATATTTGATATCTCTCTTTTTTCCCATAACACCAAGACCAGAGCAGGGGACATCCATCAGCACCACGTCCGCATATTTTTCCTTCTCCGGATCATGCACCGTGGCATCATACACCTGAACCTCCACATTCCTACGGTTCATGCGCTCCAGATTCTCCCGGATCAGGTCCGTCTTGTATTCAGATATATCACGGGACACGACGTGGCCTGCTTCCCCTGCAAATTCCGCCGCCAGGATCGTCTTGCCACCCGGAGCCGCACACAGATCCATGACCGTATTACCTGGGCATATACCTGCCGCTTCCACTGCAAGTGCGGAGCTGGCATCCTGCACGGTAAATTTGCCTTCCGCAAAGCCCGGAAGTTCACTTACATTTTCCAGATTCTGTGCCAGATACACATAAGGAAGTTCCCTGCTTTGCTGCAGACGTACACCGGTTTTCTCAATTTTCTCCGCCAGTGACTCTCTCTCCGCTTCGGTCAGTTCCGTGGAGAACCGCAGGGATACCGGATGAATGGAAAGGAGTCCTTTTAAAAGTGTTTCCGTTCCTTCTCTGCCATATGCAGGCAGCCACAGATTCACGATCCATTCCGGCATGGAATATTTTATGCTCAGATATTTCACCGTATCCTTGGGATCCGGCAACGGCATCTGTTTCTTGCTGCGGGAAATATTACGCAGCACCGCATTGACGAAGCCTTTCAGGGTACGGAAGCCTCTTTTGGCCGCCAGCTTGCAGGCCTCATTGCACACCGCACTGTCGGGAACTGCGTCCATATACAGGATCTGATAAGTACTCATGCGAAGAAGACAGCGGATCAGAGGCTTCATCTTCCGGACCGGAACAGAAGAAAACCGATCCAGATAATAGTCCAGCTCCAGCTGTCTCTCTATCGTACCTTCCGTGACTCTTTTAATAAACGCTTTCTCTCTGGGATCCAGATAATCGTATTTATCCAGAACCGCTTTCATCAATTTATGGGAAAAATCCTGCCCCTTTTCCAGACTGAGCAGGATCTCCACTATAATCTCTCTTGTATCGGTCGTTGCATGATCACTCAAGATTAGTCTCTCCTTCTGCGATTGCCGCCGTACAGCAGGATCAGTCTGAGCAGCTGTAATGCGGAGGAGGCCGCTCCTGCCACATAGGTCAGAGCCGCTGCCGTCAGCACCTTTTTGCCGCCGCTTACTTCTTCACTGCCTAATAACCCGTATTCTTCCACCTTCACGATAGCTCTGCGGGAAGCATTGAATTCCACAGGCAGTGTCACCAGTTGGAAAATAACGGTCAGCGCAAATGCCCAGATACCAAGCTGGATCAATGTCTGGTTCCAGCTGAGCAGTACTCCTAAAAAGATCAGGGGAATGCTTAAATTGCTTCCGATATTCACCACCGGCACCAGTGCAGCACGAATGTTCATGGGGGCATAGCCATGGGCATGCTGAATGGCATGTCCGCACTCATGGGCCGCAACACTGACCGCGGTCACCGAGGTTCCGTTAAAGTTGTTGTAAGACAGTCGCACCGTATCCGTCCGGGGATCGTAATGATCACCGTCATCGGAGTTCAGGCACTCGATCTGTACATTGTATAAGCCTTCTCTGTTGAGAATGTTGCGGGCCGCTTCCGCTCCCGTCAATCCTCTCATATTCCGGACTTTGCTGTATTTGCGCATGGTGGAATTCACCAGTGCGCTGGCACCCAGACACAATACCAGTCCGACCAGTACCAGAAAATAAGTAGGATCCCAATAATAACCATATCCGTAATAGCCACCGTACATACGAAAGTCTCCTTTCTGTCAACACCGCTTACCCGATCGTTGCTTTTCGTTTCGTCGTATCCTAACGCTCGCCCAGAAGCTCTCCCGGCTGTACCTTTACCCCCAGCAGGAAATCGTGAGTTGTCATACGCTTTTTACCTTCCAGCTGCAGTTCCATCACCTTTAAGGAGCCTCCCGATGCAGCCACTTCAAAGGAATCCTTATTCACCGTAAGAATCGTGCCCGGTGCTTCCTTATGCGCAGTTGCCATAGGAATGGCTTTCCAGATTTTCAGCTGTTTTCCATGATAATGCGTATATGCACTGGGCCAGGGAGTCAGTCCACGGATCAAACGATCCAGTTCTGCCGCTGTTTTCGTAAAGTCCAGCTTTCCCATCTCTTTGGTGATCAGGGCCGCATAGCAGGTCTTGGTATCATCCTGCTTTTCCGGTACCAGTTTGCCTGCCTCCAGCAGAGGCAGTGCCTCGGTGATCGCTTCCCCGCCCAGCACCATCAGCTTGTCATGCAAAGTTTCAAAGGTGTCCTCCGAAGTAATGGGGATTTTCTTCCGGTACAACATATCGCCGGTGTCCAGTCCCGCATTCATCTGCATGATGGTCACACCAGTCTCGGCCTCTCCGTCGATGATCACTCTCTGGATAGGAGATGCCCCGCGGTATTTCGGAAGGAGGGATGCATGGATGTTCAGACATCCGTATTTCGGCAGATCCAGAATCTCCTGAGACAGGATCTGTCCGAACGCCGCCACGATATAAATATCTGCGGGATATTTTTTCAGTTCCTCAATGGCTTCCGGTGTCTTGATCCGACGGGGCTGGAATACAGGAATGCCATGTTTTACCGCACATTCCTTCACGGGAGGAAACTGTAATTCTTTGCTTCTGCCCTTTGGCTTGTCCGGCTGGGTCACCACTGCGGTGATCTCATGGCCCTGTGTGATCAGTGCCTCCAGCGCTCCCACGGCAAAATCGGGAGTTCCCATAAATACGATCTGCATAGTCTGTCTCCTTTCCGGAAAGCTTACTCTTCTTCCTCATCCTCGTAGGTCATATCCTGCAGCGGTCCTTCCGCCTTTTCCACATAGAGATGACCGTCCAGATGATCCAGTTCGTGGCAGATGGCTCTGGCCAGCAATTCTGTTCCTTCTACTTCGATGGGCTTCATATTCACATCCAGTGCTACCGCTTTCACATAATTGGGTCTGGTTACGATGCCGAACTTACCGGGTACGCTAAGACACCCTTCCTGTCCGGTCTGCTCTCCACTGCTCTCTACGATGCGGGGGTTGATCAGAATATACGGATCCTCTCCGGTGGTATCGATCACCACGATTCTCTTCAGGACACCTACCTGTGGTGCCGCCAGCCCTACGCCATTGGCATCGTACATAGTCTCCAACATATCCTCGATCAGTTCTTTGGTCCGGGGTGTCATCTCCTTGACCTCTTTGCAGGTCTTGGTCAGTACTTCATCCCCATATTCACGAATGTTTCTGATTGCCACAGTTCTTTACCTCCTATAACACGCTTACCGGGTCAAAATCAAATTGTATACTCATCTGTCTGGGCTGCCACTGTCTGAGAGTTTCCTCCAGTCTGTCCTTTACTTCCACCAGGACATCATACTCCGCATGCTTCACATAGAACACATACCGGTAGATATCATTGATCTTGCTGATGTTGGCAGGGGCAGGTCCCAGTACCTGTATCTTCTTATTGGACTGTTCTTTTTGCTTTCCTGACAAAAAGTCCATATTAGACTTTACCACATCTGTCAGTCTCAGGGCAAGCTGTTTTACATTTTCTTCCTCTTTCCCGTAGATCTGTACTGCCAGCATATGAGCCACCGGCGGGTAGCCGGACAGCTCTCTATACAGAATCTCCTCCTGATAAAAGCTCTCATAATCCTGAGCCGCAGCACAGGTAATGGCGTAATGATCCGGCTGATAGGTCTGGATCACCGCTTCCCCGGGGAGCACCCCTCTGCCGGCCCGGCCCACCGCCTGGGTCAGAAGCTGGAAAGTCCGCTCTCCCGCCCGGTAATCCGACGCATTTAACGACAGATCCGCCGCCAGGATCCCCACCAGTGTCACCTTGGGGAAATCATGTCCCTTGACGATCATCTGGGTGCCGATCAGCACGTCCGCTTCCCCGTTTGCGAAGGAGGATAATATTTTCTCATAGCTGTCCTTCGTCCGGGTGGTATCCGCATCCATGCGTAACGTCCGCACACCGGGGTACAGCTCCTTTAGCTTTTCCTCGATCTGCTGGGTACCTGCCTTAAATCCCAGAATATATTTCGATCCACACTTGGGACAAAGCTTCGGCATCGGCTGTGTATAACCACAGTAATGACAGATCAGCCTTCCTCCCTTATGTTCCGAGAGAGAGACATCACAGTGCGGACACTTCATGACCTCACCGCAGGAACGGCAGGACACAAATCCCGCGTAGCCTCTTCGGTTTAAAAACAGGATGGTCTGCTGACCCTTGTTCAGCCGGTCTGTCATCAGTTCCTGCAATTTTCTGCTGAAAATAGAACGGTTACCCTCCTGCAGTTCCTGTCTGAGATCCACCGTGTACACCGTAGGAAGTTCCCCGCCGGTGAGCCGCTTTGTCAGTTGAAACAGCCGGTATTCTCCCCTACCGGCACGATAATAGGCCTCCAGGGAAGGTGTGGCTGAACCCAGCACTACACTGGCCCCGTACAGTTTTGCCACTTCCAGCGCAGTCTCTCTGGCATGATATTTCGGAGTACTTTCACTTTTATAGCTGTTCTCCTGCTCCTCATCCATAACGATCAGTCCCAGATTCGGAAACGGCGTAAAAAGTGCGGATCTTGGGCCGATGATCACATCGATTTCTCCAGCTTTGGCCC
Source organism: Waltera acetigignens (assembly GCF_025567015.1). Lineage (NCBI taxonomy): Bacteria > Bacillati > Bacillota > Clostridia > Lachnospirales > Lachnospiraceae > Waltera > Waltera acetigignens. The sequence continues at coordinate 482,569 of NZ_JAOQJO010000001.1, forward strand.
GTTCGCACTGATCGTATTTTTCCCCGGGGGATAACGTGGAATTCATCACGCTGACCCGATCACCGAATCTCTGGTAAAATCGCAGCAGTGTCTGATAAGTCAGGGCGATCTCGGGAATCAGCACAATAGCCTGCCGTCCCCTCGCGATCATTTCTCCGATCAGCCGCATGTATACTTCCGTCTTGCCGCTGCCGGTGATGCCGTGGATCAGATAGGTCTGTCTCCTTCCGGCATCAAAATCCGCAAGCACTTCCGTAACGATGGTCTGCTGTTCCTCACTCAGCGTATTACGCACTGCCTCTACGGACTGCATTTTGACCGGATTGCGGTAGCTTTCAGAGCTGACCAGTTTTGCTGCGCCGCTTTTTACAATACTGTTTACCGTGGCTGCACTGACCCCCAGTTTTCCGGTGATCCACTCATAGGGAATCGTCTCCTGTTCTGACAGGGCTTTTAACAGTCTTGCTTTGGCCACCTGTTTTTTCCGTTCACATTCTCCTAATAATGACAAAATCTCTTCTCTGTTCATCAGACGTACCAGCTGTCTGTGTTCCAGCTTTTTTACCGACTGTTTTGCCGGCAGTACCGTCTTCAGCGCCTGGATCATGGTACAGCCGTAATTCCGACGGATCCAGGCAGCCAGAGCAATCATTTTGTCCTCCACTCCGGTCTCTTTTTCCGGCATTCCTGCGATATCCTTGATCTTCTCCGGAGCGAACTGACACGTTTCCCCCAAAGCCACCACGTAACCCTTGATGAGACGATTGCCGTTGCCAAACGGGATCATGACACAGGCTCCCGGCTCCAGTCTGCCCCGCAGACTCTCCGGCACCCGGTATTGAAATGTTCTATCCAGTTTTTCGTGGGAGATATCTACAATGATATCCGCATATAACGTATTCAATCTGTTTTCCTCATTATTTTGCTGCAGATCCCGGAATATGTCCTTCCGCCAGAATATCCCGAATCAGATCTCTCTCATCCATGGGATGCTTCACCCCGCGGATCTCCTGGTAATCTTCATGTCCCTTGCCTGCCAGCACGATAATATCTCCGGGTTCTCCGTGTTCGATAGCATAAGTGATGGCTTCCTTACGATCGCAGATCTCTACATAATTTCCATCCGTTTTTGCCATACCTGTCTTGATATCGTCGATAATATCCTGTGGTTCCTCAAAACGGGGATTGTCGGAGGTAATGATGGTCAGATCCGCCAGCTTGCCGCTGACCTCTCCCATCTCAAAACGACGCTGTCTCGAACGGTTGCCTCCGCAGCCGAACAGGCTGATCAGTCTGTGAGGTTCATATTCCCGCAACGTGGTCAGCAGACTCTCCAGTGCCATGGCATTGTGGGCATAATCGATCAGCAGGGTGAACTGATCGGATACCTTGATCATCTCGATACGGCCTTTTACCTTTGCCTGCAACAGCGCCTTTTTAATGTTTTCCTCATCTACCTTGAAATGACGGCAGATGGCAATAGCCGCCAGCGCATTGTACACGCTGAATTTGCCGGGCATGGGCACTTCCACATCAAAATCCATCAGTCCGGCTACGTGGAAAGTCACGCCCAGTTCTCCGGGCTTATGCACCAGTTTCCGTTCTTCCGCCCGGAGCATACAGTGCTCTCCCATTCCGAAGTTCTCCAGTGTGCAGGTATGTCCTTCCGTCACTGCCTGCCAGTGCTCATCGTCACCATTCACAATACCTACCTTGCACTGTTTGAACAATAATCCCTTGCAGTGCAGATATTCCTCGAAGCTGGCATGCTCGTTGGGACCGATATGATCCGGTTCCAGATTCGTGAAAATACCGTAATCAAACACAAAGCCCTGCGTACGGTGCAGCATCAGCGCCTGAGAGGATACTTCCATCACAACCGTATCCAGTCCTGCCTCCACCATACGGGCAAAATACTCCTGCAGCAGATAGGATTCCGGGGTGGTATTGTTGGCATGGATATGTTCGTCTCCAATGATCACTTCGATGGTTCCCACCAGTCCCACTTTATAGCCGGCATTTTCCAGAATGGACTTTACCAGATAGGTGGTCGTTGTCTTACCTTTGGTACCCGTGATACCGATGACTTTCAGCTTTTCTGCCGGATGGCCGAACCAGGCCGCAGAAATAAATGCCATGGCATATCTGGTATCCGCTACTTTGACCACCGTCACATCCACATTCTCTGGCAGTTCCACGTCTTTTTGCACCACTAGTACTCCGGCTCCCTGCTCTGCCACCTGTGCAGCAAAATCATGACCGTCAAAATTTGCTCCGCCGATGCAGAGAAATAAGCATCCCGGAACGACCTTGCGGGAATCATAGACCACCGCAGGGATCTCTCTGTCCAGTGTTCCCTGTACCAGCTCATATTCCAAGTGCTCCAGAAGCTCTGTTAATTTCTTGTTTTCCATCTTATTCTTATCCTTTTCCATAGAGGTATCCGCCTTTCTCTCAGGAATCTTTTTCACATACTGTATTTTATTTTACTCTTTTTTCTCAGAATGTACCACCCTTAAATTTAGTTGCATCTTTTGCTTTTTCCGAAGCAATGGTATAATATTACTGATTTTTATTTAAGGGGGAATTCTCATGAACGGTTTCTATGGATCTGCATTCGGAAATATCCTTGGCACACTTTATTTTCTTCTATTTCAATGTGTGGGGGTTCTGTACATAAAACGTATTTTTCCTGAAAAGGGACTTCTGTTCCATCTGCTGACCGGCAGTGTATCCGGCTCTGTTCTGTTGCAGTGGATTCCTGCTCTGTTTGCCTTCTTCTTCGGTTTTTCCATGACAGCTCATATTATGGCTCTGCTTTTCGTAGTCATTTGTCTGGTCCTGCTATATGTCTTTTACCATCCTGCCACGGCAGTATCTTCGACTGCTCCCGACAAAGACTACCGGCAGCTGTTGCGCAGAAATTATGCCTTTCTTCTGCTGGCAGGCGGTACCTTTGTTCTGTTTTGTATTTTGTTATCCACCCACACCATCCTGCCGAAAGACGACGGGCTTCATGTGGGGCAGTGTACTTATGGGGATCTGCAGATGCACCTGGGAATCATTACAAGTATTGCCAATCAACAGACCTTCCCTCCTTACTACTCCATCTCTCCCTGGGATAGGCTCTGCTATCCTTTCCTGTGCGACAGTATTTCTTCCAGTATTTACCTGTTTGGTGCATCCCTGCGCTATGCTTATATGCTCCCTATGTATTTTGCCTTTTTCCAGGTCATAACGGGATTTTACGCCATTGCCGATGTTCTGTTCCATGATCGCGCCAAATCTCTGGCTGCCTGGGTCTTATTTTTCTATAACGGCGGTCTTGGCTTCGTATATTTCATTGACTGGAGCAGAGAAGGCGGTTATAAATTCAGTGATATTTTTACCGGCTATTACACTACCCCCACCAATCTGGTCGACCGGAATATCCGCTGGGTCAATATCATCGCAGATATGCTCCTGCCACAGCGTGCAACACTCTTTGGCTATGCGGTCCTGTTCTGTGCCATCTGGCTGCTGCTTCGGGCCATCCGGAACGGGGAAAAAGAATGTTTTCTCCCTGCCGGCATCCTGGCAGGGGCATTACCTATGATCCATACCCATTCCTTCGTTGCCATCCTGATCTTAAGTGCCTGTTGGATGTTGCTGTGCCTTTACCGGTCCGTGCCGCATAATACTTCCCCGGTAGAGCATCCGGGAGCCGTTCTGCTCGGATGTTTCGTGACCTGTATGATTCTTCTGGAAATTCTGAACGAAAGTTCTGCTGCCGTTGCACCTGTACTGCTCTTTCGTTTTGGCATCCTTGTTGCGGCATCCCTCGTGCTATACGGTCTGTCCTTACTGTACCGGTGCTTTTCCGGTAAAAGTACAAACAATGATACACTGCAGAAGTTTTTGACCACCTGGGGAGTTTTCTTTGGTGTGCTTCTGCTTCTTGCACTTCCGCAGTTATTGGAATGGACTTTTGGCCAGACAACGCAATCCGGCTTTTTGCTGGGGCATTTTAACTGGGGAAATCAGGGCGATACTTATTTGTGGTTTTATCTGAAAAACTGGGGTGCGATCCTGCTATGGTTCGTCCCTGCCATGATTCATTGTAAAAAAGAAGATTTTGATGTGATGTCCGGGGCATTTCTCCTGTGGTTTGTTGTGGAAATCATTTCCTTCACCCCTAACACATATGACAATAATAAACTATTATATATAACTTATATATTTGTCTGCTGCCTCAGTGCCGATTACGGAATTGATTTCCTGCGTTCTCTGAAAAAAGCCTCTTCACGATACCTCTGCATGATCGGCATGGTATTTCTTTGCACCTTTTCTGCCGTTCTGACCCTGTGCAGAGAGGTAATATCCGATTATACCGCTTATTCTTCCGCACAGGTGGAAGCTGCAGCATTCGTCGAGCAAAATACCTCTCCCACATCCCGTTTTCTTACCAACAACAGGCATGTAAATGAAATTGCCGCCCTTGCAGGGCGCAATGTGTTAAACGGGGCGGGAACCTTTTTGGCAATGCACGGTCTCTATCACACAGAATATCACGAAGATTTCCGGACAATTTATGAGACTCCCGCTGTTTCTGCTGATCTGATCCGTACTTACGACATCGATTATATTGAAGTCTCTTCCTGGGAACGGGCAAGTTACGCTGTCGATGAAAACTACTTCCGCTCCGCCTGGCCCTGTATCTTTGACAACGGAGAAATTCAGATTTACCAGATCAATCCATAATTTCACACTTGGAAGTCGCAAGACCCTCCGCATCACTGTGGGATGCACTTCCGAAGTTCTGGATCAGGCCGATCAGCTGTCCGGACATAAGCACGGTAAACAACGAATATCCGATACGTCTCACCGGAATGTAGCTTAAGGACATTACCAGTACGATCAGATCCGACATCAGATACACCCACTGGATCTTCCAGCCGGTAGCATGGGAAATACTCATGGCCAGGGCATCATCTCCGCTGGGGGCTCCGCCGATGCGCACGCACAGTCCGGCACCGACACCGACGAACAATGCTCCCACCAGTGCTGCCAGAAGGGGCATATTTGCCAGTTCCGGCCACAGATGAGGAAATTGCTCGCAGATTTTATAGGTTCCTGAGAATCCTGCGGTAGCCAGAGCCGAATAGGCGATAAATTCCTTGCCTAACAGCTTCCATCCCAGGATATAACATAAAATATTCATAATCCCTCCGGTAAACGCCGGAGAGATTCCTGTCCAATGCTCCAACAGCAACGTGGCTCCCAGCACACCACCCTCCGTTACTCCGGAGATGGAGTGCACGTTATATAATCCAAATGCCAGAATAAAACTTCCCAACAAAGTTATGGCACAATTTTTTAAGGTAATATTTTTCAGTGCCTGTCTCCATTCGTAAATCTGTGTTTTCATTTTTGTGCTGCTATTCCTTCTATATTTTTATAATTTTTATCCATATTTTTATATTATAATCCATAACTTTCGGGTGGTGTCAAGCATTATCAGAAACTATTTTGCTTTTCCAGACATCGTAAAGCCCCAGGCTGTTGCGCCTGAGGCCTTACGATTTTCTTATGAGGGGGGGAGATAGTGAGTTCATCAACTATCTGAAATACATATTACAGGGTAAATGTGTACAGAGTGTGTACGAATTCTAACTTAATTCTAAAATGTGTCTTGAGGTTTTATAAACTGCGGTAAGTTTCTCTCCGGACACCAAAAAGCCTCAGGCATCGTACCTAAGGCTTTTCGGTTTCTTATGAGGGGGGGAGATAGTGAGTTCATCAACTATCTGAAATACATATTACAGAGAAAATGTGTCCATTTTGTGTTCAAAAAATAAAAAATTTAACAATAGTTCTGCATGACGAACTGTACTTCTGTTTTCCCCTTATAGGTATTCTGGCTGACCTGATATACCACGGACAATGGGAAATTCCCTTTCCCGGCATAAAGTGCCTCTTCACTTCCAACACCGTATTTTTCATCCAGGAAAGCTCCCAGTTTCTCCAGATCTCCAAAAAATACCACCGTCTGTGTCGTACCCTCCGGTGTCTTCACCCGGAATCTGGCACAGGTCTTGTTGGCACCCATTTTAAAGCCCGCCTGAAAGACCAGCCCCTTCTGGGCAAACAAAGGACGTGGATTCCCGGTGCCGAAAGGCTCCAACAGGGCAAACTCTCCCGCCAGCGCATCATCCGCATACCCCATGGGCATTGCTACATCGATATGTACTTTCGGAATAAAATCATCCTCCGTCAAAGTGCATTTTTTATTCAAAGCAGCTCTCAGCGGTTCAATATCCTCTTCTCGCATGGAAAGGCCTGCTGCCAGCTTATGACCGCCGTACTTGGTAAAATACTCTTTTACCTGCGTCATGGCATCATACATGTGATAGGCTTCTATGGATCGTCCGGAACCCTTAACTCCATCTTCTCCCTTGGTCAGAATGAAGACCGGATGATGGTATTTTTCTCTGACTTTTCCGGCAATAATACCGGCAATGCTCTCATGTACCTCCGGCAGATAGATCACCATAACTTTATCTTCTGCCATATGATGTTCCTGAATATACTCATCCGCTCTCTGAATTCCCTGTACTGTCAGGTTCTTGCGGCTCTCATTCAGGTCTTTCAGCTCTCTCGCCGCGGTCATGGCATCCGCCCTGGTAAAGCTCTGCAGCAGTTCCAATGCCCGTTTGGCAGTATCCAGTCTTCCCGTGGCATTCAGGCAGGGTCCCAGCACAAATCCCAGATGATAGGCGCTCAGCCGGTCTGGCGCAATATCATTCACTTCCATCAGCGCCTTCAAGCCTTCGTTATATCCCTTCTGGATACGCTTCAACCCTTCCTTCACCAGAATGCGATTCTCATCTTTTAACTCCATAACATCGCATACGGTAGACAGTGCTGCAAATTCCAGTAACTCCTCCTGAATATTTACAAGTCCCGGATTTCCTGTCTTTTCCGTGATCGCCTGGATCAGTTTCAGTGCTACCACGCCACCACAAATGCCGGAAAAAGGATACGTATCGTCTGCTCTCTTGGGATCCACCACTGCCAGCGCCGGAGGCAGCTGTTCCTTCCGCTCTCCGTTTTCTTCTATATATGGAACTTCATGATGATCTGTAACGATCACCCGCATGCCGAGAGAATTTGCCATTGCGATCTGGGGTGCCGCTGCAATTCCGTTATCGCAGGTCACGATCATACCGACACCTTCTCTTTTGGCCTCTTCTATCAGATGCTCGTTCAATCCATAGCCGTCATGGATTCTGTGGGGAATCGCCGTGTCCACCTGAGCCCCCAGCATCTGAAAACCTTTGGTCAGAATATAGGAAGAACAGATTCCATCCACATCATAATCCCCGATGACCCGGATATGCAGCCCTTCCCTTACCGCTTTTAGAATTTCCTCCGCTGCCTTATCCATATCCTTTAACAGCCAGGGAGAATAACAATCTTCCAGTTTCCCGTAGAGGAATTTCTGTATCTCACTCTCTTCCGTCAGATCCCGGTTTCTTAGGATTCTCGCCGTCACCGGACTGATATGAAATTCCTTCGCCCATTTATCAAAATCTGCCTTTTTTGCGGCTACATACCATTTTTCCATACTTTTCCCACTTTCATAATTTTGCTCACGTATTCGTGCTTTCGCACTCTACATTCTGCTTCACAGCCGATTGTTTTTCCCTGAGACTCATTACATTGTACCATAAAAATTCTTGTGCATCTTCTCTTTTTATGCTATAGTCAATTCAATTTCTATTTTAAATTTCTTACATCCGGCGTTTCGCCATTTTTCAAGCAACTTTTAATTGCACTAAGGAGGATTCTGCCTATGAAACACAAACAAGTATTTTCCATGAACCTTACCGGTCCTATTGACTACGGTTTCCGCAATGACTATATGTTCCGCGCTGCCCTGCAGCTAAGTCAAAAGGCTCTGATCGGTCTCATCAGTTCTCTGCTCCATCTGCCACCATCCGGAATTAAGTCCGTCACCATTACCAATCCAATCACTTTAGGTGCAACTATTGAAGACAAAGATTTTGTTCTCGATACCAATGTCTTGTTGAACAATAATACTCTCATAAATTTGGAAATGCAGGTGAATAACCTATACAACTGGCCGGAACGTTCCCTGAGTTATCTGTGCCGTAACTTTGATCAACTAAATAAAGGACAAAATTATTCTGAATTAAAACCTGTAATTCACATTGGTTTTTTAGACTACACCCTGTTCCCGGAACACCCTGAGTTCTATGCTACATATCGATTACTGAATCTTAAGGATCATTTTGAATATAGTGACAAACTCACACTTTCTGTGGTAGACTTAAAGCATATAGAATTGGCTACCGAAGCTGACAAAGCATATGGCATTGATAAATGGGCTGCTTTGTTCCGGTCTATTTCATGGGAGGAAATTCTTATGACTGCAAAAAACGATGAATACCTTATGGAAGCGACAAAGACTTTATATAATCTGAATGCGGACGATATGGTCAGACAACGTTGTCAGGCACGAATGGATGCTGAACTCCAGGAACAGTATCTGCTGAAGAAGATTGATACTCTGACTGCCGAGAATGCCGCGAAAGACGCAGAGATTGAATCTCTGAAAAAGGAACTTGCCAGTTTGCAGCAGAATGTATAACCATAACTTAACTTTAAAAGGAGCCGGAACATTTCATTCCGACTCCTTTTTTGATTCCATTCTACTATGTGAAATCTTATTTTGCCTTCGGCGCGAATTTCTTTCTCAGTACATACCACAGAGCACCTGCCACGCATACGGAGGAATAAGCACCGCAGATGATACCTACCATCAAAGGCAATGCAAAATCACGGATACTGGTCACACCCCAGATGTACAGAGCACCTACCATTACCAAGGTGGTAAGGGAGGTAAATAAGCTTCTGGATAATGTCTGCGTAATACTGCGGTTTACAACCTCCTGCAGGTCATCCTTCTTCGTCATGACTGCCATATTCTCACGTACACGGTCGAATACTACGATGGTGGCGTTGATGGAGTAACCTACGATGGTCAGCAGACACGCGATAAAAGTATTGCTGACGGATACTCTCGCCAGTGCGTAGAAGGTGATCACTACCAGCACGTCATGGAGCAGGCAGGCAATACTGCTGACACCGAAACGGATATCGCTGAAACGGAAGCGGATATAGATCAGCATGCAGATGATTGCTACTGCTACCGCCAGGATCGTATCGGACTTCATTTCATTACTGATGGTGGAGCTGATGGTCTCGGAAGTAATCAGAGACTCATCTACGCCGAAGTTATCCACAAATACCTGATTCAGAGCCTGTCTCTGATCCACATCCAGAGAGTTGGTCTTGAAGATAACTTCATTGGAACCCTGCACGGTCTGGATCTGTACTGCACTGCCGGTGGTGCTCTCGATCAGAGGAACCATCTGGCTATTGATCTCATCCAGGGTATAGCTTTCGTTGAATGTAACAGTAGTTGCGGTACCGCCCTTGAACTCCAGACTGTAGTTCAGTGCATCACCACTGTTTACTTTATATACTCCCATGGTAATGAATCCAACCAGGATCACTGCCAGAGACAGTCCAAAGAAAATACCCTTCTTGCCGAGGAAGTTGATCGGCTTGTGCTCCTTGCCGATACCATACCACTTAGTATCTTTCAGTCCCAGTGCGTAGAAAGCTTTCATAATGTACTTGGTCACTACCAGTGCAGTGAACATGGATAATACGATACCAAGTGCCAGCGTCTGTGCGAAGCCTTTGACAGTACCGGGGCCTAACAGCCACAGCACTGCCGCTGCGATCAGGGTAGTCACGTTACCGTCGATAATAGCGGACAGTGCCTTGTCATAACCGATCTGCATAGCACTCTTAACAGTCTTGCCTGTTGCCAGTTCCTCACGGATACGGGCAAATACGATAACGTTGGCATCCACTGCCATGCCGATAGACAGGATGATACCTGCGATACCGGACAGGGTCAGGGTTATGTCAAAGCCGTTCAGCAGCAATACTACCAATGCCACATAAATACCCAGTGCAATGACAGAAGCAAATCCGGGCAGGAAATATACTGCAATCATGAAAACAGCCACTACGATAAATCCGATCACAGCTGCTTTTAAACTGGTGGAGATTGCTTCCACACCCAACTGTGCACCAACTACCTTGGAATGCAGCTCTTCCAGCTCCAGCTTCAGTCCACCGATACGGATGGTGGAAGCCAGGCTCTCTGCCTCTTCATAGGAGTTCATAGGAGAGATCTGTGCATTACCATCGGAGAACACACCTTTTACGGAAGGAACACTTACAAAGGATCCATCATAATAGATACCCAGGGTCTCGCCCTTCTCGTAAGCATTTCTGGTAGCCTCTTCAAACTTCTTAGTGCCTTCCTCCGTCATCACCAGATCTACCGCATAAGTGGAATTGCCCATCGTCTGGTCCTTGATAGAGCCTGCGGTAGCAGTCTTGACATCTGTACCCTCCAGCATGATGGATCCATCTGCCTTCAGTTCATCGATGGTCTTATTCAGAGCGTACGCATAGCTTACATTGCCCTGTGCATCGGTTACTGCCTGCATAGAGTAGTTCGTATTGCCGTCCTTGTCTGTCTCTGCAATGAAATACAGGGAACCGGGACGTCCCAACTCTTCCAGGATCTTGTTGGCATCTGTTACACCGGGAATCTCGATATTGATACGATCGGTACCCTCCTGGTATACAATAGCCTCTTTACTGTAGTTCTCAACACGCTTCTGCAGCTTGGCAATAGTATCTGCCATGTCCGTTGCATCCGGCTCTTCATCGCCTACCACCTGATAAGTGATACTGACACCACCGGCCAGATCCAGTCCCAGACTTATGTCTGAAGCACTGGCAGTTCCTTCCGCATCTACGCCATACAGATCCACATAGCCGACACCCAGCAGGACCAGAAGGGCGCAGAGCAGAATGATGATTGCTTTACTTTTTTTCATCTTTCCTTTGTCCTTTCTATTCTTCTGAAGCTTCTGCTGCTTCCGCAGCCTTCAGCATGATAGCACATTCGATACGCTTTCTCTGCAGCTCACAGCCGATGTCATACGCATCATTGATATTGCCATGGAAATTATAGGAGTTCGCAGCACATCCGCCGCTACAATAGAACTTGGCAAAACACTTCTTACACTTGTCCTTTGCATAGACATTACAGCATTTGAACTCGTCACGGATATCATCTCTTACCACACCGGTATCCACATTGCCCATGAGGAACTTCTCGTTACCCACGAACTGATGGCAGGGATACAAGTCTCCCCAGGGAGTAACCGCCAGATATTCGGTACCGGATCCGCAGCCGGAGAGTCTCTTGGCTACGCAGGGACCGCCCTGCAGATCGATCATAAAGTGGAAGAAATTGAAAGCCTTGCCCTCTTTCTTACGCTTGATCATTTCTACTGCCAGTTTATCGTATTCTTCCTTTAAGATCGGAAGATCCTCTTCTCTGATGGCATAATCATCCGTAGGCTGTGCCACAACGGGCTCCACGGAGATCTGTTTGAATCCCAGATCTGCCAGATGCAGAACGTCCTTGGAGAAATCGAGATTATTGTGGGTGAACGTACCACGCACATAATAGTTCATCTGGTCTCTGCTCTCCGCTACCTTCTGGAACTTGGGAACAATGATGTCATAGCTGCCCTGTCCGCCACGGAAAGGACGCATCTTGTCGTTGATCTCCTTACGTCCATCGATACTCAGCACGATATTACCCATTTCCTTATTCACGAACTCCAGGATCTCATCATTTAATAAGATACCATTGGTAGTCAGGGTAAAACGGAACTTTTTATTGTTGGACTTCTCTAAGCTTCTGCCGTATTCTACCAGCTGCTTTACCACATCCCAGTTCATCAGTGGTTCGCCGCCGAAGAAATCCACTTCCAGGTTCACACGGTTGCCGGAATTGGCTACCAGGAAATCCAGTGCCTTTTTGCCGACCTCAAAGCTCATCAGTGCTCTTCTGCCGTGGTACTCACCCTCTTCCGCAAAGCAATATCTGCAGGCAAGGTTACAGTCATGGGCAATGTGCAGGCACAGTGCCTTGACTACGGTCTGACGCTTCTTAAAATCAAAAATGTAATTCTCATAAATATCGGGAGCAAACAGCTGTCCTGCCTTCTCCAGTTCCAGGACCTCGTCCACCGCTTCGGTGATCTCTTCCTGGGGATAGGGGATATTTGCAAGATTCAGTACAGCAGCCTTGATGGTGTCCGCATCCTTGATACCTTCTGTCACCAGAGGCTCTACCAGCGGAATCATATCATACACAATATCATCTACCACATGGACAGAACCACTGTTCACATCCATAACGATATTATAGCCGTTGCTCTTATACTGGTGTATCACAGTTCTATTCCTCTTCTTTCTACTTCTTATTGCTTAAAATACATTAACATTAACTATCGGAACCCCATTCGCAAAATCATCCTCCGGACTTTCCTGAATAACATGCCTGCATGTTATTTGCTCATGTGGTTACTTCGCCGTATTTTGCCGGACGTATCTTCTTACGTATGCAAGCATCCGACAAAGAATACGCTGTCATCTCCAGCTCCGAATAGTTAACAGAGAATAAGCAGCGACCTGAATCGCTGCTTACGTTAGTCTCTTCTCATTTTCTTAGATTATTTAATCTTTTCACAACTCTGGTTTCCTACAGTGCAGGAAGTCTTACATGCAGACTGGCAGGAAGTCTGGCACTCGCCGCAGCCGCCCTTTTTCATAGATTCCTTTAAATCTCTGGTTGTTAAAGTCTTAATATGCTTCATTAAAAATAGCCTCCTTATGATTTCAAAGCGCCTATAGACGCCAGCGTGTATATAAACATACAGACACGCAACTCATTTTTGCTCATTATATCATGTATTTGGCATTTGTAAAAGCTTTTTTTCTCAAAAACCGTTAAATTCCTGTCCATTTCTGTATTTTACCCTAACATTCCGCCCAGTGTCCCCCCGGCCACACACAATACCATTGTGGTCCAGAAGGAATTGCCCAATGCAGTTTCCGGCGTTTTGATCAATACGGATACCACCGCCAGTATCACGAAATATGCTGCCCCTAGCAGTGCTCCCCAAAGAAACTTCTGCGTCTTCATCTTTTTTCCTGCCAAAAATCCCGCCATAAAGGTAGTTATGACATAAATAGCAGAGATTGCAATGGTCACCATTCCTTCCGTCAGATGCAATTTATACAATAAAAGTGCCAACAGACATAAAAGCAACAGTGTCAGCACATAGGATGCCAGCAGACATTTTGCCAGTGCAAGCACCGGAACCCCTTCTTTTCTCTCGCCTCTTTTTTCCATGTTGCTCCTCCTTTTTACCTATGTAAAATGTATATTCAAATCATTCGGAAAACTTGACAACTATTCCTGTCCTATTGTATATTGTTGCTTAATAACTTATAAATGGGGCTTATGCCTACTACTATTATTTAAGAAGGAGTGAACTTTTTTGGATACCTCTGGTGTCATACAACTTGTTTCTATCGTAATTCTGATTTTTCTATCCGGCTTTTTCTCTTCTGCCGAGACTGCGCTGTCCACGGTCAACCGTGTACGGATGCGTACCCTGGAAGAGGAAGGCAGCAAGCGTGCTGCACGCGTCAACAAAGTCCTGGACAATTACAGTAAAATGATCAGTACCATTCTGATCGGCAACAATATTGTCAATCTGACTGCATCTTCCCTGGCAACAACATTAGCTATGCGAATCAATCTGGCTGTAGGTATCGCAACCGGTGTTCTGACCATTGTCGTGCTGCTCTGCGGCGAAATCGTACCCAAGACCTGGGCAATACTGTATTCTGAGAAGCTGGCCCTGACATATTGCAATGTAATCTATTTTCTGATGCAGGTGCTCACGCCGGTCATCTTCATTGTGGATCTGCTGTCCCACGGTATCATGAAGCTGTTACATATCGATCCCAACAAAAAAGCCAGCACCATGACTGAAAGCGAGCTGAAAACCTACGTGGACGTCAGTCATGAGGACGGTGTCATCGAATCCGAGGAACGCAAGCTGATCTACAATGTGTTCGATTTTTCCGATGCCCACGCCAAGGATATCATGATTCCACGCATCAATATGGTAACGGTCAGTCTGGATGCTACTTATGACGATGTTCTGGCAGTTTTCCGGGATTCCATGTATACCAGGCTTCCGGTCTATGAGGATGACAAGGACAATATTATCGGTCTGATCAATATCAAGGACTTTATCCTGACGGAGGATCAGAGTGCTTTCCATGTGGGAAACATTTTGCGTGATGCTTACTATACTTACGAGTACAAGAAAATCGCAGACCTCATGTATGAGATGCGGGAAAAGACCACCAATGTCTCTTTCGTATTGAATGAATACGGTGCTACCGTTGGTATGATCACTCTGGAGGATCTGTTAGAAGAGATCGTCGGTGAGATCCGTGACGAATACGATGAGGACGAGGAAGAACTGATCCAGAAGATGTCAGAAGATACTTATCTGGTGGAAGGCAGCATGAAGCTGGATGACATCAACGACGTTCTTGGAACAAATCTGACCAGTGAAGATTATGACTCCATCGGCGGTCTGATCATCGACTGTCTGGATCGTCTGCCGGAGGATGGTGAGGAAGTTACCCTGGAGAACGGTATTCACTTGAAGGTACAGGGTATCGACCAGAACCGTATCATCAAGGTACTGATGACGATTCCAGAACCCAACGAAGAACATGTGGAACACAGTTCCGAGACCTCTGAGAATCACGAATAACTCTGACGGTTCCGCAGTCCCTGAGGCACACGGACAGTCCTGGCACTCCCGTAGCTTTTGCGATCCACGAACCGCACCGGCACTTCCGCTCTTTTGAGGTCCACGAACTGCACCGGCACTCCCGCAGCTTTTGCGATCCACGAACCGCACCGGCACTCCCGCAGCTTTTGCGATCCACGAACCGCACCGGCACTTCCGCTCTTTTGTGAATTATGAATGGGAATAACGAAAGGAATACAAATGTCACAGGATAAAAATACACAAAACAAGAAAACAAAAATGACTTCCAAACAGATCTTCGCGATCATTGGAATTATTCTGCTGGTGCTTTTATATGTCGTGACGCTTTTTGCGGCGATCTTCGACAGCTCCGCCAGCCACGCGCTATTCGCCACCTGCCTGCTAGCCACCGTGGCCATCCCTCTTCTCATCTGGATCTACACCTGGATGTTTGGAAAACTGACAAACCGCTCCACCTTCGCAGACTTCCATCCGGAAGAAAAGGAGAACGAAAATAAATAGCAAGTTAGTTTGGTGCAAAAAGCCCCAAAACAACGAATTCCGTACAAAAAAGTTCCGAAATCAGGATTTTTTGTACGGAATTTCTTTATTTTGCTTGTGTAGCGAAAATAGAGACTTTTTACATAGAAAAATCTTATGTTTTTGTATTTTTTTCGTAGAAATTGGTGTTTTGAATACAAACAGAACTCCCGAAGTGGCAGAAAGCCCTCAGGCAGATGTCTGTCAGAGGGCTTTCTGCCACTTCGGGAGTTCGTCCGGTCTAAGGCTCGCTCCACTACGAACCATTTAGCAGTCCACGCCGAGCTTACGCAGTTCCTCTTCCGCCTGCTCTTTGGTCAGGAAGTGGATGCCGTGGATACCCTGTTCTTCGGCCGCCTTCACATTCACCAGCGTATCATCCAGGAAAACGCTCTCATCTGCCTTTAATCCATAGCGTTTCAGAAGCAGCTGGTAGATCTCCGGTTCGGGCTTGATCAGCTGATCCTTGTAGGACAGGATGCCACCTTCCATCTCCGGCAGGAAATTCAACGCTTCCGCACATTCTGTCTCTGCCTTGTGTGAGAAGTTGGACAGATAATACACATGGTATCCCTTTGCTTTCAGTTCCTGTAACCAGGGAATAGCGTAAGCTCTGGGGGTTACCATGCCAGCGATATTCTCGAACGCCTGATGCAGTTCTTTCTCCAGTTCCGGTGCATCCTTTACAAATGCAGCCAGAACCTGCTCGTCCGTCCAGGTACCGCGGTCATACTCTGCCCACAGCGGATGCATAATAGATGCCTTTGCGATTTTTTTGATCATTTCCGCATCAAATCCCTTGTCCGCCAGAAATCCCTCCCAGCGATAGTCTGTCAACACATTGCCAATGTCAAAAATTATATTGCGTATCATAACTCTTCTCTCCTATTCGTTTTACTAGTCAAAGCAGTTCCGTTTCCGCCGGTATATCCTCTTTTTGCCGTCACTTTTATATCTTCGCTTCTTCCTGTCTGTCCAGCTCCATGATCTCCAACAGTTTCTCCGCAGCCGGAGCCATAGGCATCTTCGTGTTCCTAACGACACAGAATTGACGCTTCGGTATTATTTTATTGAATCTAAGTTCGAAAAGCAAGCCGGATTCCACATAATCTCTGGCAAAATCCCGCATCACACAGCCAACACCCAGATTTCGTCTCACAAACTGTACGATCATATCACTGGTGGCCAGTTCGAACTCCGGCTGCACATATACCCCGTTTCCCGCCAGAAATTCATCCATGTAGCTGCGGCTGCTGGTATTTTTTTCCAGGAAAATAAGAGGCAGACTTTCCAGTTTCTGAAAATCCAGCGTCCGGTTCTTGTAGCTGAAAAATCTTCTTCCCGCCACGAAGACATCCTCAATCTCCCGCACCGGTATCATCTGAATATCAGGTCTCTCCGGAAACGGCGTACTGACAATTCCGAAGTCAATGTGTCCCTCTCTTAAATAATTCAATGTCTCCGGTGTCGGCGCATTGGTGACGATCACCTTGATCCCGGGGTACTGTTCATGGAACTTTTCCAGATAGGGAAGCAGATAAAACTGCAATGTCATATCGCTGGCACCGATGCGGACTTCTCCCAGTTCCATATTCTGCATCTGGTGAACCTTCTTCACACCCATTTCGATCTGTTCGTACCCTTTTGCCACATAGGAATACAACAGTTCTCCCTCACTGGTCAGCCGTACTCCCTTGGCCGCCCGGTGGAACAGGGCGGCATCCAGGGTATTTTCCAGCTGCTTGATGGCCTGACTGACCGCCGGCTGTGAAATTGACAGTTCCCCGGCCGCTTTGGTCACACTCCCACATTTTGCCACATAATAAAATACTTTATACGCTTCCAGATTATTGATCATATCTCGCTGTCTCCATCTCAAAATTACTATCAGACACTGGTTTTTGTTCCTTCACAGTAAAAATCTGTAGCTATTCAGAGCCATGCAAAACTGCGTTCTGCGAATGCTTGCATTCAGCCAGATACTGTGTAATCAAAATTCCTGCCGGATTCATCGTATACCAAAAAGGACACGGGCTGATCTCATACCAGCACCATGCCCTTTCCATTCTCATTCACATTTTACACATGTTTTTTCCATCAAAGATTATCCTATCTCTCCGCATTTGACAGCATTTATTTCTTCAAAGGACTCTCACGATAGATGATATCTTCCCTTCCCGGGCCGTTGCTGACCAGGGTGATAGGGAATCCGATCTGCTCCTCAATGAATTCCACATACTTTCTGCAGTTCTCCGGCAGTTCATCGAAGTTGCGGATACCGCGGATATCGCACTTCCAGCCAGGGAGCTTTTTCAGTACGGGCTTTGCCTTTTCCAGCTTGTAGGTAACAGGGAAATCAGTGGTAACTTCACCGTCGATCTCATACCCTACACATACAGGGATCTCATCCAGATATCCCAGTGCATCCAGTACGGTAAATGCCACATCGGTAGCGCCCTGCAGACGACAGCCGTACTTGGTGGCAACACAGTCGAACCATCCCATACGTCTGGGACGTCCGGTAGTTGCACCGAACTCACCGCCGTCACCGCCGCGGCGACGTAATTCATCTGCTTCGTCACCGAAGATCTCAGATACGAAAGCACCTGCTCCTACGGAAGAGGAATATGCCTTACTTACGGTAACGATCTGCTTGATCTCATAAGGAGGGATACCTGCACCGATGGCGCCGTAAGCTGCCAACGTGGAGGAAGAAGTTACCATGGGGTAAATTCCGTGATCCGGATCCTTCATGGTTCCTAACTGGCCCTCTAACAGAATGGTCTTGCCCTCTTTCAGTGCCTTATCTAAGAATGCGGATACATCGCATACAAAAGGTGCGATCATATCTCGATACTCATGCAGGGTATTTAACAGCTCTGCGGGATCGATCAGGGGCTTGTGATACAGATGCTCTAAGATGACATTCTTCATCTCACTGACACGCTGTACTTTTTCCTGCAGCAGTTCTTCATCAAACAGCTCACTTACCTGGAAACCGATCTTCGCATACTTATCAGAATAGAAAGGTGCGATACCGGACTTGGTAGATCCGAAGGACTTACCGCCCAGTCTCTCCTCTTCATACTGATCAAATAAAATATGGTAAGGCATTACCATCTGTGCACGATCAGACACCAGAATCTTGGGCATGGGAACATTTCTGTCTGTGATAGACTTGATCTCTTTCATCAGGATCGGAATGTTTAATGCCACACCGTTACCAATCACGCTGGTGGTATGATTGTAAAATACACCGGAAGGAAGGGTGTGCAGAGCAAATTTACCATAATTGTTCACGATGGTATGTCCTGCATTCGCGCCGCCCTGAAAACGTACGATAATGTCCGCTTTCTCTGCCAGCATATCTGTGATCTTTCCTTTTCCTTCGTCGCCCCAGTTGGCTCCTACAACTGCCTTTACCATGTTTTCCTCCATTCTTTACCACAGTTTCTGTGATAAATCTACATCCAATATCTTATTCCGGGTGATCCAAAGAAACTCCTGCTTCTCTTTCTCACACCTTTACAGTATACAACACTTTATGGTATAAGTAAAATCAATATTTATTATATTTTATATAACCTACATCTATATTCAAAACGCGTAGCGTTTTGCCATGCGAAACTTAGAACTTCTTCACGAAAGAGCCTATGCTCTGAGTGATTAGAAGTTCTTTTCGCATTATTCTCTGCCGTCCCAACAGTAGGTGCACAGCTTCTCTCTGCCGATGCCCACGGACTCAATCATATCATCCAATCTCTGAAACTGCAATGTGGTGAACTTCAGCTGTTTGCAGATCCGTCCTACCATCTCCTCGTATTCCGGAGTATCGGGATTCACATAGTTCTTCAGATCGATTTCTCTGCCCTCCTGCTCAATCTCCTTGATCACACGGCGGGTGATCAGATCCATCTCGGAAGAAGATCTGGAAAAGTTCAGGTACTTGCAGCCATATAACAGAGGCGGACAGGCCGGACGGATATGTACTTCCTTTGCACCGCTTTGGTACAGGAATTCCGTGGTCTCTCTTAACTGTGTGCCGCGGACAATAGAATCGTCGATCAACAACAGACTCTGATCCTGGATCAGATCATGTACCGGGATCAGTTTCATCTTTGCGATCAGATTTCTCTGGGTCTGGATCGTCGGCATAAAGGATCTGGGCCAGGTGGGGGTATACTTAATAAACGGACGGGAAAAAGGAATTCCCGAGCGGTTGGCATATCCCACTGCATGAGCGGTACCGGAATCCGGCACTCCTGCTACGATATCCGGTTTTACATTATCACGCTCCGCCAGCTTGGCACCGCATTGATAACGCATCTTCTCTACACTGATGCCTTCATAGGATGAGGACGGATATCCGTAATAGACCCACAAAAACGTACAGATCTTCATATCCTTGCCGGGCTTCACCAGGGTTCGTACACCTTCCGGTGTCACCACGGCGATCTCTCCCGGTCCCAGCTCTCTCACGGGCTGGTATCCCAGATTCAGATAAGCGAAGCTCTCAAAGGAGACGCAATAAGCCCCCTCCTTTTTGCCTACTGCCACCGGAGTACGGCCCATCTTATCTCTGGCCGCATAGATTCCCTTGGGTGTCATGATCAGTAAGGTCATGGAACCGTCGATGATCTCCTGGGCGTACTGAATGCCCTCCACCAGATTGTCCTTCTGGTTGACAATGGCCGCCACCAGCTCCGTGGCATTGATGTCACCGCCGCTCATCTCCAGGAAATGAGAATGTCCCTTCGCAAACAGATCCTTGATGATGGCATCCGTATTGTTGATCTTACCCACGGTGGTAATAGCATAAGTTCCGTGATGGGAACGCACCATCAGCGGCTGGGGCTCAAAATCGGAAATACAGCCGATGCCCAGATGTCCGTGCATCTCATTGACATCCTTGTCGAACTTCGTACGGAACGGTGCATTCTCTATGTTGTGAATGGCTCTGTTGTAACCTTCTTCTTTGCTGTAGACTGCCATGCCGGCACGTCTGGTTCCCAGATGGGAATGATAATCCGTTCCAAAGAACAGATCAAACACACAGTCTTCTTTTGCTGCGACTCCAAAAAATCCACCCATTTTCGTCTCCTGCTTTCTTATCATTCTGTAACGATTCAGAGCCATGTAAACATCAAAAGATCACCGATGAATGAGGTTCTGAATAGTTTCCGTTTCCACAAATTACTTCAGCAGAAAACGTTTATACGTTGATCTCGGCCTTTACACCCAGTAAGTCCTTGTTGGCCTCTAAGATCGGGCTGATCACATTTTTCAGGAAAGCTTCCACCTGCTCTTTGGAACGTCCGATATACTTGGACGGATCCATGGATGCTTTCAGTTCCTCCAGTCCCATGGGGAATGCGGGATCTGCGGCGATCAGCTCCAGGAGGTTATTCTCTTTTCCTTCTACCTTCACATTGCGTCCGGCCTCCATGGAAAGCTCACGGATACGCTCATGCAGTTCCTGACGGTTGCCGCCTAACTTTACGGCATCCATCATAATATTCTCGGTAGCCATGAAAGGAAGCTCGCTCATCATGTGCTTTTCAATTACCTTCGGATATACTACCAGTCCGTCTACCACATTCAGGCACAGATCCAGAATACCATCGATGGCAAGAAAGCCTTCGGGAATAGACAGTCTCTTGTTGGCAGAATCGTCCAGCGTTCTCTCGAACCACTGGGTTGCGGAAGTAATGGCGGGATTCAGCGCATCCACCATCACATAACGGGACAGGGAAGCAATACGCTCACTTCTCATGGGATTACGCTTGTAAGCCATGGCGGAGGAGCCGATCTGGTTCTTCTCGAAGGGCTCTTCCACTTCCTTCAGATGCTGTAACAGGCGGATGTCATTGCTCATCTTATGAGCAGATGCCGCAATACCGGCCAGCACGTTTGCTACTCTGGTATCCACCTTGCGGGAATAAGTCTGGCCGGATACAGGATAGCACTCCTTGAATCCCATCTTGGCTGCAATCATAGGATCGATCTTGTCGATGGTCTCCTGATCTCCGTTGAACAGTTCCAGGAAAGAAGCCTGGGTTCCGGTGGTTCCCTTAGAGCCTAACAGCTTCATGGTACCCAGAACGTGATCCAGATCCTCCAGATCCAGTGAGAACTCCTGTAACCACAGCGTTGCTCTCTTGCCTACGGTTGTAGGCTGTGCAGGCTGAAAATGAGTAAATGCCAGGGTAGGCTGTGCCTTATACTTATCAGCGAAATCCGCCAGTTCCTTCATAACATTGATCAGCTTTTTTCTGACAAGCTTCAGTGCCTCGGTCATCACAATAATGTCGGTGTTGTCACCCACATAGCAGGAGGTTGCGCCCAGATGGATGATTCCGGCTGCCTTGGGGCACTGCTGTCCGTATGCATACACATGGCTCATAACGTCATGACGTACCAGTTTTTCACGCTCTTTTGCCACATCGTAATTAATGTCCTCAGCATGGGCCTTCAGTTCCTCGATCTGCTCATCTGTGATAACGGGCTTACCGTCCTGGGACAGTCCCAGCTCTTTCTCCGTCTCTGCCAGTGCAATCCACAGCTTTCTCCATGTACGGAATTTCATATCCGGGGAGAAAATATACTGCATCTCCTTGCTTGCATAGCGTTCGGATAACGGGCTCTGATATCTGTCTGTACCTGTACTCATTTGTCTGCTCCTCTTATTTTCTAATTTATTGCAACCATTCAAAACCCATCCCTCACATTCACAAAACCGTATGCTTCTCATACTTTCCCGCTGCTTCGCAGCTAATTTTGTTCATGTGTGGGATGGTGACTCTACTCGAGTCACCTTACAAATAAGAAAACTGCTACTTACATGCAGGCATGACGTATCAGTTTTTCTTATTCTGCGGTTTTCTGAATAGTTATTGTTTATTTGTCAAATTCTCCGCGGATATCTTCCGCAGGCGGTTCCATCGGGTATTTTCCGGTAAAGCAGCCCTTGCAGATGCCAAGATTACCGCCCACCAGTTCTTCCAGTCTCTCAATCTTCAGATAATCCAGGCTGTCCGTGCCGATCAGATCACTAATCTCCTTGATGGAACGGTTATATGCGATCAGCTGGTCTCTCGCCGGAACGTCTGTGCCGAAATAGCAGGGCCACAGAAACGGCGGTGAACTGACTCTCATATGTACCTCTTTGGCTCCGGCTTCCCGTAACATCTTTACGATACGGTCGGAGGTGGTGCCGCGGACAATGGAATCATCGATCATGATGACACGCTTTCCCTCCACGGCTTCCCGGATAGGGTTCAGTTTGACCTGAACGCTGCTTTCTCTGCTCTTCTGCTTCGGTTTGATGAAGGTTCTGCCCACATAGGCATTTTTCACGAAGCCCATGCCGTAAGGGATTCCCGACTGCATGGAATATCCCATGGCTGCGCAGTTGCCGGATTCCGGTACGCCGATGACCAGATCCGCATCCACCGGGGAATCCATAGCCAGGAACTTTCCGGCCAGAATACGGGAATCGTATACGCTGACGCCGTCGATAAAGCTGTCGGGTCTGGCGAAATAAATATACTCAAAAATACATCTGGCGGTCTCCGCAGGCTTTAATACATGGGTGGTATCGGACTCAATTCCTTTCTCCGGGGAAATGGTCACGATCTCGCCGGGAAGCACATCCCGGACGAACTCGGCACCTACCGTATCCAGAGCGCAGGTCTCGCTGGACAGAAAATACGCATTGTCTCTCTTGCCGATGCATAACGGCTTAAATCCATAAGGATCTCTGGCGCCGATCAGCTTTCTGGGAGACATCACCACCAGGGAATAGGCTCCCTTGATCTTCGTCATGGCTCTTCCCACAGCTTCCTCTACCGATTTGGAATTCAAACGCTCTCTGGCAATATGATAAGCAATCACCTCGGAATCAATGGTGGTCTGAAAAATAGCACCGGTATACTCCAGTTCTCTTCGAAGCTCCGGCGCATTGATCAGGTTACCGTTATGGGCCAGTCCCAGAGTACCCTTTACATAATTCAGTACCAGAGGCTGTGCATTCTCTCTGGTGGATCCTCCCGCTGTAGAATAGCGGACATGTCCCACACCGATGTCACCTTTTAACTTCTCCAGCTGTTCCGGTGTAAATGCCTCATTGACCAGTCCCATGTCCTTGCTGCTTAAGACTTTGCCCTTGGGCCCATTCGTGTCACTGACGGCAATACCGCAGCTTTCCTGGCCTCTGTGCTGCAATGCCAGAAGGCCGTAATAAATCGTGGATGCCACGTCGTGTCCGTCGAAATCATACACGCCGAAAACGCCACATTCTTCCTTTAATTTGTCATTATTTTCTGTCTGAATATAAATGTTGTCCGTCACTTGTAAGCCTTACCTTTCCTGCCTGCCCCGTGAAAAAAAACTAAAAAACCGTACCCTACAGATCCTTGCCTGTCAGCATCTTGTAAGCCTGAAGGTATTTGTCAATGGTCTTCTCCACGATGTCCTCCGGCAGCTTCCAGCCTTTTTCAGGGTTGGCTTTCAGCCAGTCACGGGCGAACTGTTTGTCAAAGGAAGGCTGGCCATGTCCTGGCTCGTAGCCGTCTACCGGCCAGAAACGGGAGCTGTCGGGAGTCAATACTTCATCCCCCAGTACCATGTTGCCGTTCTCATCCAGTCCGAACTCGAACTTGGTATCTGCGATAATGATTCCTTTGGTCAGTGCATAATCCGCACATTTTTTATAAATAGCGATGGTATAGTCACGAAGCTTGGCCGCATATTCTGCGCCCTTGCCGGGGAAACGCTTCTCCAGATATTCCACACTCTGCTCATAGGAGATATTCTCATCATGATCTCCGATCTCTGCCTTGGTGGAAGGGGTATAGATGGGCTCGGGAAGCTTATCTGCCTCCTTCAGACCTTCCGGAAGCTTGATACCGCATACGGTACCATTCTTCTTGTAGCTTTCCCAGCCGCTTCCGGTAATGTATCCACGAACGATGCACTCGATGGGAAGCATGTTCAGCTTCTTGCACATCATGCTGTTGCCGTCGAATTTCGGCTGTCTGAAAAATTCGGGCATATCCTTAACATCAGCGGATACCATATGATTGGGAATCACATCCTCAGTCATATCAAACCAGAATTTCGACATCTGGGTCAATACAGTTCCTTTCTTTGTTACTGTGTTGTCCAAGATCACATCAAAGCAGCTGATACGGTCAGTTGCCACCATGATCAGGGTATCTCCGTTGTCATAGATCTCACGAACTTTGCCTTCCTTGATCGGTTTCATTTCCTGTACGCTCATACCATCAGTCCTCGCATTCTTATGTTTTTCAGTCTTTTATTGAAACAGGTGTGGGCAAGATACACCCACACCTAATAGATAAACAGATTTGCGAAAAAAAATCAATATATTTTTACTGCAACTTTCCGATAAATTCCCGAACCCGGGCATTTTCCGTTGTAAAAAGTGCTTCGGGAGAACCTTCCTCCACGATCACACCCTGTTCCATGAAAATAATGCGGTCGGATACTTCTCTGGCAAACTGCATCTCATGGGTTACGATGATCATGGTCATATGTTCACTTGCCAGCTGTCTGATCACCTTTAATACTTCTGCCGTCAATTCCGGATCCAGTGCCGAGGTCGGCTCATCGAAGAACAGGATCCTGGGCTGCAGTGCCAGTGCCCTGGCTATGGATACTCTCTGCTGCTGTCCGCCGGACAGCTGGTAAGGGTAGGCATCTGCCTTATCCGACAGTCCCAACTGTGCTAAAAGCTTCTCCGCCCTCGCCACGGCTTCTGTGCGGCTTACCTTATCCACATGGATCGGCGCATCGATGATATTTTTCATCACTGTATAATGGGGAAAAAGGTTAAAATTCTGGAACACCAGTCCGAAACATTTACGGATCTTATGTAATTCTGCCTTGGACGCATATTCGCACTGTATTCTGCCGTTTTTATCCGTTTTCTCCGAAGCTGCCGTCTGCCCTGAATAGATCAGCTCACCACCGTCCATTTTCTCCAGAAGCGTTGCACAGCGAAGCAATGTGGATTTGCCGGAACCGGAGGGGCCGATGATGGAGACAACTTCTCCTTCGTTAACCTTCAGGGATATATCCTTCAGCACCCCGTTGCCGTCAAAACTTTTTTTCACATGATTCATTTCCAAAAGGACCATATTTCCGCACTGCTCCTATCTGTAATAAGATGTCTTCTTCTCCAGATACTCCATGAAAGAAGCCACCACGAGATTGAAGATATAATAGAACACACCTGCTGCCAACAGGGGAAGCACACTGGTCTGTGCCGCTCCGATCTGCTTTGCCACCGTGAACATTTCCGCAATAGAAATGGTAAATGCCATGGATGTATCTTTGACCAGCGTAATGGTCTCATTGGTCACTGGCGGGAGAACCCGCTTCACCACCTGCGGCAGAATGATCTTCACGAAAGTCTGTGCCTTGCTGTAGCCCAGCACCTCCGCAGCCTCATACTGCCCCACCGGTATGGACTCAATGCCCGCACGGTAGATCTCTGCAAAATATGCCGCATAATTGATCACGAATGCCAGTATCACCGCCGGGAAACGATACCCCGTTCCCACCTGCATGCGGAATACATAAAAGGGGGCAAAATACACCACGATGATCTGTAACATCAGAGGGGTTCCTCTCATGATGGATATGTATATTTTGGAGATAATGCGGATCACCTTACATCCTGACATTCTTCCGAAGGCTACGATCAGCCCCAGAGGAAGGGAAAACAAAAGGGTCAGTACAAATATTTCCACCGTTATCAGAAAGCCCTCTGCCAGTTGGGCACTCATGGTCAGCAAACTCATGAATTCTACTCCTTAACTATCCTTAGTTGATTATTTACCGAGACATACGCTGTCGGTCAGTCCCCATTTTTCAGCGATCTGTGCGAAGGTACCATCCGCTGCTATTTCGTCCAGTGTCTTCTGTACGGTATCTCTCAATTCATCATTACCCTTCAGGAAACCTACTGCATACTGCTCTACAGCCAGCTTGTTGTCCTCGCCCTGCAGCATAACGAATTTTCCTTCTTCTCTCTGCGCAATCTGATACTGTGCCACACCGATATCAATGGCTACGGCATCTACCGCACCCTGCTCCAGATCCATGAAAGCGGTATTGTAGTCCGCATATTCGATCAGCTGGGAGAAGGAATCACGCAGTGCAATGTTGTCTGCATTTTCTTCATCGTTCAGAGCAGCCAGCGCAGAGGAATCCTTCTGTACTGCTACCACCTTGCCTGCCAGTTCTTCCTTGTTCTGTACACCGGAAGCAGACGCTACGACGAATACCTGACTGTTGTCGATATAGGGCTCTGTCCAGGTATAGGCATCTTCTCTGCCGTTCATGGTGAAACCGTTCCAGATACAGTCAATGGCTCCGGAAGAAAGCTCCATATCCTTGGCATCCCAGTCGATAGGCTGCTTTACCAGCTCCCAGCCCTGTCTCTTGCATACTTCTGCTGCCAGATCCAGGTCAAAGCCTACATATTCTCCACTGTCATCACGATATCCGTAAGGGGGAAATTCCGCATCAAAACCTACGGTAAATGTTTTCTCAGATCCTTTAGAACCACAGCCGGTAAGAACACCTGCTGCCATGCTGATTGCCAGTAATGCCACTAATACTCTTTTCATAATGCATCCTCCCGTTCTGCCACTCACTGTTGGCCGCGTCGTATACTTTAGCAAGGTAAATTGCTAACACGGTGTCATAGTAACACAACGAGAGGTGTCTTGTCAATTCTTTATCGGTCGTACCGCTCCACCATGGCCAGGATCTCCTGGGCATATTTCGGATAGGTGGCTGCGATGTCTTTTACTTCGTTTCTTGCACTCTCCGCTACTTCCTGATTGTAGTCCATCTGTTTACGGAGCACCTGTCTTCTCTGGATCAGTTCGTGACGGATCTCCACCATTTCCCGCTTGTCCAAAAGCGCAGCTGTCTGGCTGATCCAGCGCTCCGGCATCTGCACACGGTAACCGGCCAGCTGCTGTACCAGCTGCTTCTGGTAGTACTCGATCTTAGCTTCCGCCTCTGCGAACTGCTTCCGCTCTTCCTTTTCGTCCTGATACATTTTCCACTGTTTTTCCAGCTTTGCTGCACTGTCCGTATTGTACTTCAGATACAGATATTCCATCAGCTGACAGTTGTTCACATAGCGGATCTTGACTTTATTCTGCAGCTGGATGATCTTGTTGATGGTCTTCTCCACCCGCTGCAGTTCCCGTCCTGCATCCATGTACCGGATGCAGACATAGGAGATGGCTACAGCTCCTGCACCTACTGCCAGAAAAAGTCCCACATAGACATCCATTTCAAAAGCATACTGCAGGATCACCAGCATGATCACACAGACGATCAATGCCGTAAGGAAAATGACAGCCATGCCCCGTTGGTTGTTCATCAGATTCTCCAGCTCATTTCTCCGGTATTCGTAGGCATGTCGTTCTCCGTCCAGTCTGTGCAGATCCTGCCTTATCAGATTGCCGTATTTCTCGCCGTCCCGAATCTTCTGAATGCCTTCTTCAATCTCGTTCTCTCTTTTGCGGATCGCATAGAAGTCCGCATCCCGCATACGGTTCTTCTTTTCCCGGTATCTGCTGCGTTCCTGTTCCAGCCCGGCCAGCTTGCCGGCCACCCGGTTGACCTCTTCTCTCTGCTCTGCTGGCAGTGCCTCAATCTCATCCGTATCCGTCAGATAAGAAGTCACCAGCGTATACTCTCCCGTCAGGAGGTCGATCTCCTTGGAAGCCTCTGAGATCTGCTCCAGGCAATTTACAATGTAGCGTTTTCTCTGGTCTTCCTCATCAAAATTCACACCGTTGCGGGTATAGACCAGCTGTTCCCAGTCCTCTTCCTGCTGTATCGGTTCTTTTTTCTTAAATAAACGGTTCCACCACGCCATAATTCTCTCCTGCTGTCTTCTCTATACGCTGACACTTGTCCGGTAACTGTTTTTCAGTGCCTGAGTCAGTCTCTCATTTTCCGCATCGTATTTCACCCTGTCGTGCACCCGCCAGTCACCACGCAGCCGTAGCTGTCGGTACTCCGGCTGCTGTTCCCATTCCCGTTCAAATTGCTCGATCCGCTTTTCCAGTTCCAGGGACTCCGTATAATTTTCCGGATTCTGCGCTGCAAATGCCACATAGGCATCCTCCGTCAGTTCCATTCTCTTTGCCGCCAGATAGGCATCCAGGTGTTCTCTGTCCGGATCGGTCTTCCAGGCTTCGTTAAAGTAATATGCCGCCTTGTCATAAAACATCAGCCCTGTCAGCGCCACACCCTTATTGTGCAGGATCGCCGCCCGGACTTTTCCCGCCGGAAGTTCCTTTCCTTCCTGTTCCAGATGGTTCCAAGTCTCCAGTAGCATATCATATCCACGGATGGCTGCCGCATATTTTCTTTTTTCCACCATATAGTCGATCTGGCTCTTGCGTTTCTCCAGATTGCTGAGTCCGGCTCCCTGCTTCAGTACCTGCTCCACCTGCAGGATTTCTTCCGGATCGTACATCCCCACATATTGCAGGATCGTCACCACGAACACACTTAAGGATCCCTGCTTATGTACCATGGGGTAGAGCTGTTTTGCCAGTTCCCACACTTTACATTCTTCTCCGATCCAGTCCACCAGCTTATCGTTCATGATGGACAGGTCTAACAGGAATGCATTCTCCTTTAGGCAATAGCACAACTCTTCCATACTATAGACCCGGATATCCAGGCCTTCCACATTATATGCATTCTCGCAATATTCTCCTACACACAGACTTGCCTTCATTTTTCATCCTCATTTTCTCTGCCCCGGGCAGATCTACAACTCTATTTCTTCCTTCCAGATATGATGCGTAGCTGTTCGGAAGCTGCCAAAACCAAGATCCTCCAGTTCCACCTGCAGATGTGTTTCATCCTTCATCTCCACCTGAATCCGCAGTCTGGTGATTCCTTCCTGCAATTCTTCCGGCACGATTCTGGCGATCCGGCTGCCCTTTCCCGTCAGGGACGTGATCAGGATCTCCACCGCTCTTCCTTCCAGCAGGTAAAACTCCATGGTATTCTGCGCCTCGTACCAGTTGATTCCGGCGTCTAACAGTGCCTGATAGGATTCCTCTCCCTGTCTGCGCACTTTCATACCGATATTGGATTTCAATTTATCCTGTCCCAGATAGACATGATTTTGTCCGTTTTCACTGGGATGCAGTCGCTCCATCATGCTGTAGCAGGCACCCTTGCTGAACAGGTTGTTCCCCTGAAAGACTCTCCGTCCACGGCACAGATAGCGTAGCGATTCTTTCATCCATTCTTGAGAAAACTCTTCCCCGATCAGATATACCGAGGACACCATCCGGTTCTCGCATAGCTGTGTGGCGATCTCCAGGAACTTTTCATCCGATTTTTCCACCGGAAAAGGGAATTCCCGCTCTTCGATGTACGTTACCACCGGCGTCGTATGGCAGTTGCATTCCATATAATAAGTCTGGATGGAACTGTCCCTATACTCGCACAGCACGCTCCCCTGCTTCCACAGATTTTCCGGCTGATACAGATTGTAATAATAAAAGCTCTCCCGATGGCTCTGAAAACAGACAGCATCCGTCTTCAGGTGTAATGCCTCCACTGCCTGCGTCAGCACCTCCAGCATTCCTGCATCCAGTTCCTCGCAGGTGATCATCAGGGCCCCGATCCGCTCTGTGGAAGTCATCTGGGACAGCATTCCCAGACTACGCTTGAGAAAAAGAGTCAGTAGTGCCACCGGATCCAGAGTCGTTCCATCGATCTGCACCGGTTCCCCATCTTTTGCCAGCTTCAGAAGATGCTCCACCAGGATTCCCTCTTCTTCCTCCGCATGCCGGAGGGCTTCACTTCCATAGAACCACTGGTTGACTCCCTGTCTCTTGCTCAGGACCAGGGGAATCGTATAGACCTGTGAGCCTGCAACGGAAGACAATGTGGTGATCTCTTCTTCCCTGCCTGTGACATAGCAGCTGATCTGCGCATAATCTTTCCCCAGGTCATAACCCACTATAACTTTATCACTTCCCGGCAGTCGCATGTTCTTCCGCCTCCTCTCCTGCTGTCTTTTTTTATCTTTACTGCAATGTGAACAATCTGTGATCCAGATATTCCCTGCGGTAATATTCCTCGATCAGATGATCCAGTGTCGTATCGTCCTGCAGTGTCATGCTGATCATCATATCATTGATAATCTCGTATTTGCTGTCCGGACTTTCATTCATAATATCGCTCTTCTGCAGGCTTCCGCTCTCCGTCAGCTGTTCTTCGTTCTCTGATTCTTCCATAATGTAATATTGAAGATTCTCCCCGAAAAACAGTACGAATTCCTTGAAAAATACACCGCTGTATACTTCCTGCATATATTCCGACAGGTAATCCTCCGCCTGCCCGTTCTCATGCATCATCACATAATGAATCCTTGCACGGACGCCGCCTCTTGTGTGATACTCCACGATAGTCTTGTCCTTCATCTCCTGCAGCTGTGGCAGGCAGTCCTGATATTCCCTGAAAAAGTTCAGATGAATGTGGTCCTTCATCATTTCCTCCAGGAAATTCCGGACCAGAGTTTCATCTTCCCGCTCCAGCTTGTCCTTATTCTCCGCATAGAATTTCAGATAAGCCAGCTTGCAGATCCGCTGGGTCTCTTCTCCCCGCAGATAGCAGTTACGGATCTCCCGGAATACATATTCCTCCGTGATCTTCTCCCGGCAGAAATAATCATAAGAGCTCTGTACAAGCACAGCTTCCTCGATCTCCTGTCTGGCTCCCTGGGATACATAATAACGGAAAATATCCATCCGCTCTCCCACAAATGCCCCGGAGAACAGCATCTGCAGCAATATCTTTTCACTTAAGCTGTAGCAGTCTATCTCAAAGGATCTTGCCGCTTTCCAGATGTCACGCAATTCCTTCGTGGTACCGGTGGCATAACGCACCAGATACTCTAAAATTCCACCGTTGTATTTTCCCTTGCGGAACACCGTCAATGCCGCCGCATACAGGACTGCCTCTCCCTCATGGACCGACTGCGTGATCACACCGTCCGTAAGCCGCAACAGAATCTTGGCCTCCACAAAATAAGGGGTATATGCTTCGATCCAGGCATATGCCTTCTCATAATTTCCCCGCAACACCAGAAAACGCAGGATCAGTTCCCGCTGTTCCTCCGTAAAGCCGTCCCCCTGCAGCTCCTGCAGGTATTCATCCAGTGCCTGCAAATTATCCGCGTCGAAATAGGCCTGTACCAGCTGTACCGCAATCTCACTGCGCAGCTTCGGCTCCACGGCATCGCTTTCCACCAGTCTTGCCATCCGCATCAGCTTTGTGGAAGATATGGTCTCTTCTGTTCTGCCGTTCTCCATGAAATACAGATCCAGTTCTGCCGTATCCGGCACATAATGTTCCAGAAGTCTGAGATATTTCCCCGGTACCAGCAGTTTTTCCAGGGTATATTCCACATTTTTAAGGAACCTGTTACCATATGCATCCTCAAAAGCAATGGTATAATCATTCCCGTAGACTGCCACCCAGGCCGTGCCGTTTTGCAGAGGCGTCTCGGACAGTATCAGATTCCCCGGCTGGCTGACGATCACCTTACGCATTCTGCTGTCATCCACTCTTACCATATGGGCAAACAACAGACGGGACAAAGGCTTCGCCATAGCTTCCGTTACAATGGCCGGAGACAGGAATTCCTGATACAGTATTGCCAGATGTCTGTTAATATGCTGCTTCTGGATCTGGTCAATGACGAACCGCTCCATTCTCGGCTCGTAATGTTCGTACAGTTCCTCATAATCTTTCCGGTGTTTTAACAGATACGCATACAGGAACGCACTATGTTCATAATCCAGATTGCTCTGGAAAGAAAAATACATCAGAATCACTTTCGGAAGCTCCAGCACAGCATCCAGATCTACCGACGCCATATAATATTCATAGAGATTCGTGATCCTCAGATGGCTTTCCACACCCATCTGATACCACGTGAAGGCATCCGGTCCCGTCTTACTTCCCTTGATCAGAAGGCTGCACACCTCCTGCAGGATCCGCACATCCTTCTTTTTCTCATACAGTCTTCGTAAAATTCTGCCCAGTAGTGGAGAATACTCTCTGACTCTTCCCGACAGATACAACAGCTGTTCGATCAGGCTGTCGTTTACCGCATCCTGACGGACACCGAAGTTCAACACCTGCAGTTCAAAACTGTTCAATTTACGTAGCAGCGCCGGATTGCCGTTCAAAAGGGCCAGTGCTTCCAGGTAGATCACCGGACTGGTGCAGCCGTACTGGTACTGTTTTTCTAAGAACATCCATTTCCCGGAGGTTGAACGATTGTATTCCTCCGACAGATACAACAGCAGCCATGCCACACGCCAGCGGGTCCTGTCATAGCGGTAGATCTGTTCCACCTGCTCCGCCATTTGCAGTGTATACTGGGGGTCCCTGTGGATCAGTGTGGTCAGATACAGATAGTAAGCCCACTGTTCTCCGCCGGTAGCTCCCTGGGCTTCCAACATGTCCGCTGCGTGATCCAGGATCCATCCGGCTTCATTGTAGCGTTCCTCTGTGATCAGAAGCTGTGCCTGGAACAGTCTCGCCGGCACATCCTTCTCATCCATGGTCACCATGCGCTCCACCAGTTTGCCGGTCTCCGCGAGCCAGGTTCCCGTACCGATCTTTTTCAGTCTCGATTCTTCATAATATTTCATGATCTGGGTGATGCACTGCATATGACTGTGATCCGCATGCCGGGCCACTACACCGTCTCCCAGCTGTACCATGACCGGGATCTCCAGTGAAGTATAAGCATTATATATGTAGACTTTACCAAAATTTTTGCCAGGTCTGCACAGGCTGCTGTCGATGTAGACCGGCAGGCGGCAACGGTTTCCCAGAAAATCATCGTCTGTAATGTTTTCCTTTTCCGTAAAGACAAATTCACCCTCACACTCGATCTGGAGATTCGTATATCCCCAGCCGTTCCTCACGATGGTCAGATTGTTCTCCGTGACGCCGTAATTATCTGCGCTGCGAGGCAGTTTTTTCACCAGTTCTTTCTCTTCCGTCAGGAATTCCAGCTGTTGCTTTTTATTGATACAGATCAGGAATTCCTCTACATTTTGTTCGTTGCCCTCATAAGTGGACAGGATCCGGTAACTGTTATAGAAATGGGCATCGTTCCCCTGGAACAGCCGCAGAAATTCCGGATCATAGAACAGCCGCACAGCTTCCTTCCAGTTGCTCTTCGCCAGGTTGGCAAAATGGAACAGATTCCGGATAGCCCCGATGGAAGAATTCAACATCCCATGCTCCACCGTCACCACAAAAGGAAGATTGTATTCTCCTCTGTTGCTGACTACGGAAAAAGAGCCCTTGATCACATCCCCTTCCTCCAGATCTTCTCCGTGGAAGCAGTAAAAAATTTCTGCATCGGAGCCGGTAAACTGATCCGTCATACATTCCATCCGAAGATGGTCCGAGATCACGGATCCCTTTACATAGCCTTCCGACGCAGAAAGAATGTGAAAAGAGCCCTCATATATTGTCCCCTGTGACAGGGAAATCTCTATTTTAGCGCAGGAGAATTCCAAAGAACCGTTCTCATAATCGAAGTTTCCTCCTAAAATTCTATCAATAATCTCCTGCATGTACCTTCACCCGTTCCCTGTTGTCATTTAGATTTATTATACCAAATTTACCAGTTGAGGGCAAGGTGTAGACCCGGTTAGGTTCGGGTAAATTTACTGTAGGAAATTAATAGACAGAGCATCCTTGAGATATGTTTCAGAATCAAAGTTTTCTCCATCATTATAACCTTTTTGTCCCTTTTTACAAACCCCAAATGTGATTTTTCAGCGCCGCTATCTTTTTGATCTGCGGATAGGGAATGTCATACACTGGCAGATCTGCCAGTACTCCCAGTTTTCGTTTGTTGGCTTTTTCCATTCTTATCATTTCTGTGGCGGAATAGATGATCTCCTCTGCACCCGATACCTGTTTCATTTCTTTTTTCTGATATCTTACCAGTTCCAGCATATTTCCCTGATTTTGACGGTAGATTCTTAACCGGGACA
Source organism: Waltera acetigignens (assembly GCF_025567015.1). NCBI lineage: Bacteria > Bacillati > Bacillota > Clostridia > Lachnospirales > Lachnospiraceae > Waltera > Waltera acetigignens. The sequence goes on from NZ_JAOQJO010000001.1 coordinate 517,034, forward strand.
TCTTATCTGCCCCGGTTCTACACCATCCCAATGGTCTTGAACTCATCCTGTCTGCGTACACATGGCTCACATGCCCTTCTGCGGAACATCTTACATTGCTGTCCCCGGATTTCATGGCAATCATGATTCCAGACCAGTTCCCCAGTATGTATGCCTTCGCCTGTTCCACTGCCTTTCGCTTTGTTTCTTTGTCTGTGATTCCTATGATCCGGTCAAAGGCTCCCTCTGCCATCCACTTTTTCTTTCTGTGAATGGCTCTGTATATTTCACCCCTGGCATCCTCCGCTGAGTCTTCCAGGTGGGATGTTGCCGCTATGATGTATTTATGCATATGATATTTATCAAGGGCATACTTGGACTTCGGAATGATCTTTTCTCCTGTGCGTATCCATGCTGCTCCGTCCCCGTTGATATAAATCCTCTCAACAGCATCCAGATCATAAGCTTCATCCAGATACTCCAATACTTCTGTCCATAGTCTACCGCCTGCTTCCTGCCCATCATAAACACCTCCGAAATACTTCGGATTTATCAAGTGGGGACGTCCTTCCTCATCACCTTCTACACCTTCATAAACGTATATGATCCAGGGCATTACGGTATTTATGCGGGGATTCCTGATATCCCCTTTCTTCTCCAGATACTGAAGGGCCACATGGTCTTCATCCGCATCTATGTAAAGTGTTCTCAGTTCTTTCTTTTCCACAGTCTTCAGGGCAGGGAACTCCAGCCTGTGCAACTTGTTCATTACAGCTTCTTTGCTTATGGATTCACCGTTTATGCTGGCACTGGCACCGCCTTTTCGATAGCTGCTCTCGGATGCTTCCAGTAGAATTCTCGCTTCTGCATCTTCGGTTATCCTGGCATGATGCCCCAGCCCCATCAGCTGATCCAGAAGGTAACAGGATTCACCGGTAGCAACATTTTTGAACAGAGTTTTGTGATATACCACTTCTCCAAGACTGGTCAGCAGGGAAGTTTCATCTCTTCTGACAATGTACCAGCCCTGGCGCAGATCCTTTCTTTCCCGCAGCAATTCATCATAGGATTCCCATTCTTCCGCTATCATGCTGCATCCAAGTCTGGTCACCTCATCCGTCACACCATAGACCATTTCTGCAATCTTTGTCAGGTCATCTGTATAAGTTTTGAAAACATTTGTTAATCTTTTTACCCCATTCTCGCAAAAGTGTTGTATACTGGTAATCATGAAAGCACCCTCCTTGGATTTTTGTCTCGTCAACTTCAATCCTAACACAGGATCCCGGTGCTTTCTTTCTTTTTTCTATTAACTTTTCCTACAAAAACTTTACCCTACGCCCGGTTAGTCCAGGTTTAATTTTCGGTTCATGATGTAATAAGATACGCCGTACATGATGGCCGCAATGAGCAGGCTGGTGATCACGTTAATGTCATAGGCCATATTGGTCGTTACCGAAAATCCGCCGGAGCTGCTCATGACATTTGTGCCAAACATGAAGGCACTCTGTACAGTACTTCCGATGATGGAAGACAGGATCGTCACTCCCGCATAGGTCAGAATTCCCATAAACCCTTTGTGTTTGGAAGACAGCTGACCGATGGTCAGCGCTCCGAACAGGGTGACCATAGTAATGAAAGGTCCTGCCACATAGGTTAAGAGTAGTGTAATCCCATAATGCAGCAGATTGATTCCCATCTCTTCTTCGTATGTTCTGCCAAGTTCATAAAAAGCATCTGCCAGGAATTCCCAGATATTGCCATTATATTGTGTCAGTACACTACTCAGTTCACCAATATTTAAAAGTCCTGTCATCAAAGAGACGACCAGTGCCACCACTGAAATACCAATGCCTATCGAAATGAACAAATACCAGACACCGGAGACCAGTATCTTGCTTAAGAACAACTGGTTGGCTGTCACCGGCAGAGTATGGGACAAATATCCCTCATCGGTATACATGCTGCGGTAGAAACGGATGCCCAGGAATATCAGCATACCCCAGGTGGATGCCAACAGCATGATCACATACAGGATCAGTGTTGCCACAAAGGATGAGAGTACAAACCAGCTCTGTGTCGCATTTATATCATTGTTGTCCAGAAGTCCTGTTACCACTCCTCCCGGCATGCGTAATACCACGCAGCCAATCACGGTGACCACAAGCATTCCCAGAAGCATCAGTGTACCGGCTTTCCAGATATTTTTCCATTCATATTTCATTAACTTTCCTAACATGCGAACACCTCCCTGAAGTAAGCATCTACAGACTTACCTTTCTCTTCTCTGATATTGTCAACGGATGTATATAACACCAGCTGACCATAGCGCATGAAGATCACTTCATCAAGCACCTGCTCCACATCTTCGATCAGATGAGTGGAGATCAGCACGGTGGCTTCCGGATTGTAGTTGTTGATGATGGTGCGCAGGATGTAATCTCTCGCTGCCGGATCCACACCGGCAATCGGCTCATCCAGAATATACAGGCTGGCATTCCGGCTCATGACAAGAATCAGCTGTACCTTCTCCTTCGTACCTTTGGATAAGGTCCGCATCTTCACCGAAGGATCGATCCCCAGACTCTTTAACATCTCTTCCGCACGTTCCCTGGAAAAGTCTGTATAAAAGTCCTGAAAGAAATCCAGGATCTCCCGGATCGTCTGATTCATGGTCAGATACGTGCGGTCCGGCAGATAAGCTACCTTGCTCTTGGTCGCCGGTCCTACATAATTTCCGTCGATCATAATAGTGCCTTCCGTCGGTGTCAGCAGACCGTTCAGCATTTTGATCAGTGTCGTCTTACCGCTGCCGTTGGGTCCCAACAGGCCAATGATCTTCCCCTTGGGGAGACTTACGGTCAGATTGTTCACAGCCACATTGGCACCATATTTCTTGGTCAGATTTACAATTTCTACCAGATTATTCATTTCTATTTCCGCCTCTCTTTATTTTCATCATAAATTTGCACCCCTGTCAGGCCTGTACCTTATCGAAGAGATTCCGGATCTCCTCTCTCTGATATCCCAGTTCCTGCATGTTGTTGATAAAATTCCGGACATGCCCGGCTGCCAGCTGTTCTCTGGTATTCCCGATCAGCTCAGTGTCCTCCGTCACGGTTCTGCCGCTGGTGCGCTGTGTCACGATCAGGCCGCTCCGCTCCAGTTCCGCAAAAGCTTTCTGCATCGTATTCGGGTTCACCGCCGCCACGGCCGCAAGATCTCTGACACTCGGCAGCTTCTCTCCCGGCTGATATTTGCCGGACACAATCTCTTTCTGGATCCGCTCCACCAGCTGCGCATATATGGGTCTGTCAGCATCCAATTCCCACGCCATTCCTATCATCCTTTCTTGTTTCTTATTTTCTGTTTCTTATTACCTGTCACGCATCGTTTCTATCGATGCCTCCCCGGGTCCCTCATTGTCTTGTTGTTTTACTGTATTATTTATTTAATACAATAATACGTTATTTATTTTTATCTGTCAAGCGGATTTTATGCTTGTCCGGGAAAATTGTTGGAATTACACTTGTTACAACATGGTAAATGGGAAGTTACGCGGCTCATTGCTCGCGTAACTTCCCATTTACTACGCATCCGGCTCCGAAATACGTGTCACCCCCACATAAATATCCGAGATTTCAAACCATGTAGGATAATCCACGATTCCGGTCTGAGGAAGATTAAATATCTTCTGGAACGTCCGGACAGCCTCCGCAGTACCGGAGCCATAGATTCCGTCGGGTGTCAACGTAGGAATCGCCGGATAATTTCTGGCGATCCGGTTCAACTGCTGTTGCAGCTGACGGACTTTTTCCCCGGAAGAACCGATAGTCAGATCATACCCCGGCCAGGAAGAAGGCACTCCCGAAATAATATCTGCGGAATTGATATACATATCATTGCCGTAATAATAATGAATGATATCAATAGCGGAATATCCCTGATCCGCCAATGACTTGGAGCCCCACTGGCTCAGCCCCCGGCAGGTAGTCCGATTACCGTCACAATACGATGTGAAAATGGGCTGTCGTACACCGGGCCTTGACAAATAGTTGGTAAAAATGGAATCTACCAGATAGTCGATCTCTTCGAACACATTTCTGCCATAGATCCATTTTTGATCATACGCCGTAGAAGAAGTTATCGTAAAATCGTATCCACGTCCCCTGTACCACTCCGTATATATACGGTTTAACGTAAATGATTGAATGACCAGAATATTAGCATAAATTGCACTCTCCGGCCAGGTGGAATAAATCTCGCTGGAGGCCACATTTTTAATGTAATCCTTATAGCGCACCCAGTAATTCCGGGCAGTGGGATCCTCCGGGACACCGTCATGTACGATCACATATTCCGGAATCACCACACGGCTCAGTACGATCTCCCCGGTCTCGTTCATAGGTTTGATTTCTTCTTCCGGAATCTTCGGAGGATACTCTCCGAAAAGCGTATGTGCAGGTATTACTACTACTTTTTCTTCCTCCTCTGTTACATTCAGCGGATTCATGCGGATCGGTTGTAGGGAAAATTCGCCTGCCAGAATTTCGGAACCAGATACCAGTACCGGTTCAAAGCCTTCTGCAGTCACCTGAATGTTGTACTCCGAATAGGGCTGTGCCGTAATATCCGGAGATAAAGAAAGCTCTCTCGGCGGCGCATCCAGTGTTATCGTAGGGGTTTGCCCGGATTCGTCAGTAGTCATCGTCTCCAGCGGGGAATCCGGATCCCCGGTATAGGAGACAGTGACGGTCGCGCCGGGTATCGGTGTCATCCCCAGAGCGGAGACAACGCTGATCTGAAGTGTTCCTGTATAAGTAGTGTCCATGGACAGAGGTCCTTTCTGCCTATGCCGTTTTGTCTGTCTTGATCCGGTCAGGCAACAAATGTTCCTTACAGAATATGCAAAGTCAGAAAAATATGTGCATGTTCCCATATACTAAGTAGACTAACTTCTATCCGTTTTGTCTTCATCATACATCTACTTGATTAACAGACGGGTGATATGCATTCACTAAATACTAATTCCGGTACCGGTCTGCATCTGTCCCCGAACCGCCGTGTAGCCCAAAAAGGAACCACAAACCGTTCCCAGATTGTGATTCCCTTTGTTTTTAATCCGTCATTTTTATTTGGTCAACAGCATCATAATGTCATTGCTTCTTGCCACGAACTTGGTCATGGCATCGGCGGACAGGGGTGCATGCTGGAGCTTTGCCAGATCGTACAGCTGCTCGCAGATCATTTCTGCGTTCTCGCCGTCCTGGTGCTCGGTGATGTACTGTACCAGAGGATGGTTGGCATTCAGGATCAGGGTCTCGCCCTCACCGCCGAAAGCACTCATATCCATGCCGGGCATGGAGTACATCTTCATCATATCCTGCATACGTCTGCTCTCTTCGGACAGCGTGATCATGGAAGAGATCTTCTTGTTCTTCAGCTTCTCTACCTTGACAGTGATCTTGTCGTTCTTCAGAGCTTTCTTCATCAGCTTGCTGATGCTCTCTGCCTGCTCTTCCATCTCTTTTTCAGCCTTCTTGGAAGTCTTGGACTTCAGGGCATCGGTCACATCCGCATCAATACGCTGGAACTTGATTCCCTCATTCTTCTGCTCTAACTGGGAGATGAAGGGCTGATCGATATTGTGGGTCAGGATCACAGCATCCATCTTGGCAGCCTTGAACATATTGATGTACTGGCTCTGCTGCTGTTCATCCGTTACATAGTAGATGGTCTTTTCCTTCTTCTCTTCCTCAGCATTCTCCTCAGAAGCCTCATCTTCAGATTTATCCTCTACGACCTCAGCTTCTACCTTGTTGCCGTTCTCATCTACAGCATTTTCCTTATTCTCTTCCTCGTCCTGAGGCTTGATCTCCAGACACTCGGGCAGAGTCAGATATTTGCCGTCCAGATTCTTGAAGAGGATATAATCATTCATCTTCTCACAGAACTTGTCATCCTTCAGGCAGCCGAACTTGATGAAGGGACTGATGTCATCCCAGTATTTGTCATACTCTTCCTTATCCGTCTTGCACATACCGGCCAGCTTGTCCGCTACCTTCTTGGTAATGTACTCGGCGATCTTCTTGACAAATCCATCATTCTGCAATGCACTTCTGGATACGTTCAGAGGCAGATCCGGGCAGTCGATGACACCCTTTAACAGCAACAGGAACTCAGGAATGACTTCCTTGATGTTATCTGCGATAAATACCTGATTGTTGTAAAGCTTGATGGTACCTTCGATGGACTCATACTCCATGTTGATCTTCGGGAAGTACAGGATACCTTTCAGATTAAAAGGATAATCCATATTCAGGTGGATCCAGAACAGAGGCTCCTTGTAATCCTGAAATACCTTGCGGTAGAAGTCCAGATACTCTTCCTTCGTGCACTCATTGGGATGCTTGGTCCACAGAGGCTGTGTCTCGTTGATCAATTCAGGACGCTTTCTGATCTTCAGCTTCTTAGGCTCTTCTGTTCCCTCGGCAGCTTCAGCGTTTTCACCTTCTGCCGCTTCCTTCTTCTCCGGCTCGATCTCTTCCAGGACTTCATCATCGGGAAGCTTTTCCTCTTCCTTGATGATCTGGGTCTCCTTGGTGTTCGCCTTGGACAGATAGATCTCGGTAGGCATGAAGGAACAATACTTCTTCACGACCTCACGAGCCTTGTACTCATTACAGAACTCCAGACAATCTTCATTTAAAAACAGGGTAATGGTCGTACCGACATCCGTCTTGTCTCCGTCTTCCATGGAGAACTCGGTGCCGCCGTCACACTCCCAGTGTACTGCCTTGGCGCCATCCTTGTAAGATAACGTATCAATATGTACTTCATCCGCTACCATGAATGCGGAATAGAAGCCCAGTCCGAAATGACCAATGATCTGGTCGGAATTGCTCTTGTCCTTATATTTCTCAATGAAATCCGTAGCACCGGAAAATGCGATCTGGTTGATATACTCTTCCACTTCGTCGGCGGTCATGCCCAGACCGTTATCCTTGAAAGTCAGAGTCTTCTTTTCAGGATCCACGATGACATCCACACGTCCCTTATAACCTTCCGGAAGAGAATATTCTCCCATCATGTCCAGTTTTTTCAGCTTGGTCACGGCATCACAGCCGTTGGAGATCAACTCTCTGTAGAAAATATCGTGATCGGAATACAACCACTTTTTAATGATCGGAAAAATGTTTTCACTGTTAATTGATAAACTGCCGCTTTTTGCTGCCATTATTACCACATCCTTTTCTAAAATTGCACAGCCATGGCTGACTGTTTCCTAACTGATTCTAAGTGTAGGACTGTAAAATTGAAAAGTCAAGACAAATTTAGCACTCATTATAAATGAGTGCTAACAATCAGTCAAAAATCCAGTATTTATCAATATTTCCGTAATTCTAAAATTTTAATAAAGCGTGTAAAAAACCAGAAATTACTCCTCCGGAAAGTACTTTGCATACACATCAAAAAAGTTGTCCGTAGTCACCTGTTCGTCCATGATCAGCGTGATCTCGTCCCACAGCTTGTCATTGAGCTGACGCACCAGTGTATTCACAAAGCTGTCATACTCCTGCCCGAAGACTTCCCGTTTCCGCTCTTCTACAATCTTTAATTTATTAGCGTCCGTCTCTTCCCGATCCAGCGTATTGATGCATTTGATAATGTAATAGCCTCGTTCACATTTCACAACCTGGCTCACCTCGTCTGTTGCCAAATTGAAAGCCGCTTCCTCATAAGCGCTCTCCGCTTCTCCTTTGCCAAAGGAATAGGTGATCTCGGAATCGTCGCTGTATTTGGATGCCAGTTCCGTGAAATCGTGTTCTCCGTCCACCGCCAAGTCTCTTACCTCGCAGGCTTTCTCATAGGCACTCTGAATGGAGCTTTCCGAATAAGGCTTCAGGTTTCCGTCCATATCCGTGGATGCTGTTGCAAAAAAGATCTGCTGCACCGTAATTTTGCGAGCCTCGTCATCACTGATCTCCGGATTGATGTCCTGTATAATCAACTGATAGACCTTGTCTGCCATGGCATATTCCCGATACAGATTCTCCACAATCTCCTCCGTGGCACCCATAGCCTCGATCTCCGTATCATTTAAGGAAGAATAATACTCCTGTGCCGCCTGGACGACCTTTGCCTCCTCGGCTTCATCCAACGTGACCTCTTTCTCTTTTGCCAGCAGGTACATGGTCTTGATCTGAGCAATTCTTGCCAGCACTGTCTCCTTGACATTATCCTCCAGAGTCACTCCGTTCAGGGAAGTATTCCAGATCTCCGTCCCGTAGACATTCTCATATTGATTCTGGGTCGTGGTCAGGTAGATCATGATCTCCGCCTTAGAGCAGGACTCGTCCCCGATCCGAAATACCTCATTTTTCCCAAATCCTGTGGTAAATACCACTTTTGTGCCGTCACTGCTGCCGCAGGCGGTCAGTCCCGTCACCATACTTATTCCCAGCACTCCCGCCACCAATACCGCGGTGATATGACATCTATTTTTAAAAAACATAACATTTCCTACTTTCTCAAAGTCTCTAAATTCTGATTATACCCTATTTTTTTCTTCTGTGCCACGGTTTCTTGGAAGTTCAGAAAAATCTAAGAATTCTACAGACAAAAAAATGCGTGCGGATATTCTCCACACGCATTTTAATATTATTCAATTTTGATACCAGATTACTCGATTACATGGATCCAGCCCTTAGGAGCTTCGATCCTGCCCATCTGGATACCGGTCAGAGTCTCATACAGCTTCTTGGTGACAGGTCCCATCTCGGTCATGCCACTGGGCAGGCAGATTTCTTTGCCGTGGTCAACGATCTTGCCAACAGGGGAGATTACTGCTGCGGTACCGCACAGACCAGCCTCTGCGAAGTCTTTTACTTCATCCAGGTATACTTCTCTCTCTTCTACTTCCAGTCCCAGATATTCCTTGGCAACATATACCAGAGAACGACGGGTGATGGACGGAAGGATACTGTCGGACTTGGGAGTTACGACCTTGTTGTCCTTGGTAACGAACAGGAAGTTCGCACCGCCGGTCTCCTCTACCTTGGTACGGGTAGCAGCATCCAGATACATATTCTCATCGTAGCCTTCCTTGTGAGCGGATACGATAGCATGTAAGCTCATAGCATAGTTCAGACCAGCTTTGATATGACCGGTTCCGTGAGGTGCCGCGCGGTCGAAGTCGGTGACACGGATGGTCAGGGGCTTAGCGCCACCCTTGAAGTAAGGTCCTACAGGAGTGCACAGGATACGGAACTGATATTCGTCCGCAGGCTTTACACCGATGACAGGATTGCTGCCGAACATATAAGGACGAATGTACAGAGTTGCACCGCTGCCGTAAGGAGGTACGAAAGCATCGTTGGCCTTAACCGTCTCGGTAACAGCCTCCACGAAACGCTCCTTGGGGAAAATGGGCATCTCCAGTCTTGCTGCGGAAGACTCCAGACGCTCACCGTTCAAGTCAGGACGAAAAGTAACGATATGTCCATCTTCTGTGGTGTAAGCCTTCAGGCCCTCGAATACGGTCTGTGCATATTGCAGTACGCCTGCACACTCATTCAGTACAATGTTAGGATCCTGGGTCAGCTGACCGTCATCCCATTTACCGTCCTTATAATTGGACACATATCTGTAATCTGTAGGGATATAACCGAAACCGATATTACCCCAGTCAATGTTTTTCTTTTCCATTTTTGTATTCCTTCTTTCCTCGGTTTACCACTCTGCCTGTTGATTTCTCTTAACAGAATTTATTGATTTTCATTATTATACCATTTGTAATAAAAGTCAATATACACATTTATGCTTTCCAGTGCTTTTTTCAGCGAAAATGTGGCTCATTTCTCCTTTTAACTGAAAACTCAAATTAAATTCACTACAATTATTTTTCTCCGGTAGCTTCCTGATATGCACTGTTCGCTACCACTGACCATCCGGTCTTATCCCCCGCAATGACCTGCAGATCTTCACTGCGGACCGCATAAAACTCCACGATCTGTGCTGCCTCTGTGGACAGATTCTCTTCCGGATTCCGGTACAGCACGAAAATCTCACATTTTCCGTTCTGCGAGGTACGATTGTAGACCAGCGTGTATGCATAGGTCTTTCCCGCCTGCTCCTGTTCTCCCAGCTGCAGATAGAAATTGCCTTTGGCATTGTAGCAGACTTCGAAGGAAAAGCCCTGTTGTTGCAGCACAGCATCATATACTGCCTGTGCGTAAGGCTCTAAGGGATCCTGTACATCTTCCGCGGTTTCCGTCTCCGACGCATGGTATTCCGCAAGCCACTGTTCTTCCATCGCCTGCTTTGCTACCGTTTCTGCATCCTCCGGGTGGGTATTTTCTTCCTTGTCCATCAATTCCGTCAGATAAGTAATGTAATCCTCACCGGCAAGCTCCGTCTCTCTCCGAAACAGCACGCCCTCTGGACGCCAGTAGGAATACCAGTGCCTGTCCGGGAACTCCATCTCTTCCACACTGATCAGATTCTCTGTGAGCCGCGTCTCCGAAGGGATGTCATTTTCAAACCAAATCCAGGCAATTCCGGCAAACGTGACGATCAGGCACAGCACTGCCCACAAAGCAATGCCGATATCCTCCAGCCACTCCCATTTCCCGGGAGTTCCCCACTTGTCCCGTATTTTCCGGTGCAGCCTGATGGGTACTCTCAGATATACATAAAACAGGAGAAGCAGCAGACACAGCAGATCCCCCAGTAACAACACATAACTGCGAAAACTTACGGGACCACCCCACAGAATCATTCTGGCTGCCACATATATTCCTGCCAGAGTAAGCAGTAAAACCGTAACTGCCAAATATATCTTCTTTTTCATCGTTTTCCGCACTCAGGCTTTCTTGCGCTCGTACTTTAAGAACTGATAGGTAATGTCAAAATAGACCTGCTCATCGCTGTCCGCGGTGATCTCCCACTCGGGATCACTGTCCAGATCCGGGAAATAGGCATCCGCCTCGTAGGCATGATCGATCTTCGTCACATGGGCCACGTCACAGTAAGGCAGCATCTGGCGGTAAATACTCTCTCCGCCGATGATATAGATATTCTCTTCGTCATATTTCTTCAGTTCTTCCAGCAATTCTTCAATAGAGTGTACCACGATCGCATCCTTGACCTGATAATTCGGATCTTTGGACAAAATAATGTTGATGCGGTTCTTTAAAGGCATGCCCTGTGGGAAAGTCTCCAAAGTCTTGCGTCCCAGAACCACTACCTTACCTGTCGTCTCTTCGCGGAAATGCTTGTGATCGTTGGGGATGCGGATCAGCAGTTCGTTCTTGCTGCCGATGGCCCAGTTGTTGTCTACTGCTACAATTAAATTCATGGTGTACCTCGTTTCTGTTTGTTTCTATGATAATAACCGGTTTCTCCGTGCTTCGCACTCACGAAACCGTACTGATATTCGTATTCCGGGCTACCGCCCTACTTACTCATGTCAGATTGCAATCGGAATATCCCTGATCTGCTCCCCTGTCTGGTAACCCTCCAGCTTCACGTCATCCGGTGTAAACTGGTAAAAATCCTTAATCTCCGGGTTCAGCCAGAACTTCGGTGCCGGGAAAGGCTCTCTGCTTATCAGTTCCTTAATGGCATCCACATGTCGGTCATAGATATGGGCATCCGCAATGACATGCACCAGCTCACCCACGTTCATATCGCAGACCTGTGCCAGCATATGCACCAACACCGCATACTGTACCACATTCCAGTTGTTGGCTGCCAGCACGTCCTGGGAACGCTGATTCAGAATGGCATTCAGGGTCAGCCTGTCCTCTCCCTTTTTCTGAGTCACATTAAAGGTCATGCTGTAGGCACAGGGATACAGATTCATCTCATGCAAGTCCTGATGCACGTAAATATTGGTCATGATGCGGCGGCTGAAGGGATTGTTCTTCAGATCGTAGATCACACGGTCCACCTGATCCATCATGCCTTCCTTATACTGATGCTTCACCTGCATCTGATAGCCGTATGCCTTACCGATCGAGCCGTTTTCATCTGCCCACTCATCCCAGACGTGGCTGTTCAAATCATGAATGTTGTTGGACTTGCGCTGCCAGATCCACAGCATCTCATCTGTGGCGGATTTTAATGCCGTCCGGCGCAAGGTCAGGATCGGGAACTCCTTCGACAGGTCGTACCGGTTCACTACTCCGAATTTCTTAATAGTGTAGGCAGGGGTGCCGTCCGGCCAATGGGGACGCACTTTCTCGCCCTCCGTGCTGGTACCGTTGGTCAGAATGTCATTACACATATCGATAAAAATATGATCCGCTAAACTCATGGTGTCTCCTTATTCTATCTTCTAATATATAACCGATTTCTCCGTGCTTCGCACTCTCGAAATCGCTCTGATATTCGTATTCCAGGCTACCGCCTTGCTTACTCATATCAGTTTGATTCTCTCATCAGCCAAAAGCCTTGACTGCAAGCAGTCACGCAGAAGCTGATGGAGAATCTTATTATGTTATATAACCGATTTCTCCGCGCTTCGCACTCTCGAAATCGTACACCCCTTCGTATTCCGGACTCTCGTCCTGCATACTCAGGGTTGCTTATGCCTCTCATAGGAAGTATTTCCTGCCTGCAAGCAGTCAGAAATACTTCCTATGAATGCACTTATATTTCCCATTTGTCACACAGGGAATTGATCTGGTCGGCGAACTTGGCCATGTCCTTATTGGTCATGACACCCTCGCTCTTGGTAACCAGCGCCAGCAGACGTCTTGCAGAAGCCAACAGCCTCTCGAAGACTCCGGTGACAGGCTTCGTCTTTTTCTTCACGGCAACCGGTGCAGCCTCATAGGTAAATTTATTGCTGATCAGGTCGAACTCCGTGCCACTATAAGGTGCGTAAGCCCTCTGCCCATACTCGATCTTCAGGCATTCGGTGAATGCAGTGCAGGCACTGTCTTCACCGTGTACCACAAACACCTTTTTCGGCTTCTCTTCAAAGGCCTGGATCCACTCGATCAGTCCTTCTTTGTCCGCATGGCCGCTTAATCCCGCCAGTTTCCGGATCTGTGCCCGCACCTGAATGGTCTCACCGAAAAGCTTTACCTCATCGGCACCCTCTACCAGCGCTCTGCCCAGGGTTCCCACGGACTGGTAACCCACGAAGAGAATCGTACATTCTTCTCTCCACAGGTTATGCTTCAGATGATGGCGGATACGTCCCGCATCACACATACCGGAAGCGGAAATGATGACCTTGGGGGTCTCGTCAAAATTGATGGCCTTGGATTCCTCACTGGTGATGGACAGCTTCAATCCCGAAAATGCAATGGGGTTGATGCCCTCTTTCACATATTCCATAGCCTCGTCATCAAAGCACTCATAACGATTCTCCTGAAATATACCGGTGGCCTCCACCGCCATGGGACTGTCCACATACACCGGGAAATCCTCATGTCCTTTGACCAGACGTCCCACCTTGATTTTCCGCAGGAAATACAGGATCTCCTGAGTACGGCCCACCGCAAAGGAAGGAATCACCACATTACCGCCACGATCCAGTGTCTCCTGCAGTACCTTTGTCAATTCCGCCACATAGTCTAGTTTGTCCTTGGGATGCATCCTGTCACCGTAGGTAGACTCCATGACCACATAATCCGCTTCTTTTGTGGGTGTGGGATCCTTCAACAGCGGCTGATGCTTGTTGCCGATATCGCCGGAAAATACGATCTTCTTCGTATTGCCGTCCTCTGTCAGCCAGACTTCGATGCTGGCAGACCCCAGCAGATGTCCGATATCCGTGAAACGGATCTTCACGCCCTCGCACACTTCTACGATCGTATTGTAATGACAGGGAACCAGTCTGCGGATCACGCCGTCCGCATCCTCCATGGTATACAACGGTTCCACCACTGCATTGTTGGCAGAACGTTTTGCCTTGCGGTTCTTCCACTCTGCCTCAGCACTCTGGATATGCGCACAGTCACGCAGCATGATGCTGCACAGATCCGCCGTGGCATCCGTGGCATAGATCTGGCCTCTGAATCCTCTGGCATATAGAAGTGGCAGAAGTCCCGAATGATCCACATGGGCATGCGTCAGAAAGACATAATCGATCATGGATTCCGCCACCGGCAGCGGAACATTCTCAAATACATTGATGCCCTGCTCCATACCATAATCCACCAGAATATGCTTTCCGGCTACCTCAAGATAATGGCAGCTTCCTGTTACTTCATGGTCTGCCCCCACAAACACAAGTTTCATAGATTTACCTCCCGTTTTGTTAGTTTATTTTAAAGCATTGGCTGTTTCGTAGAACTGATAATAGATCCCTTTTTGTTCCATGAGCTGGTCGTGATTGCCTTCCTCCACAATGCCGTCATCCGTCAGCACCAGGATCCTGTCGGAATTGCGGATACTGGAAAGTCTGTGGGCGATAGTCAGAGTAGTACGCCCCTCCGACAATTCTCCCAGAGATTTTGCCACGGCAAACTCACTCTCATTGTCCAGTGCGGAAGTGGCCTCATCCAGAATGATGATGGGTGGATTTTTCAGAAATACTCTGGCAATACTGATCCGCTGTTTCTGTCCGCCGGACAGCTTTACACCCCGTTCTCCCACATAAGTATCATAACCGTCCTTCAGTCCCATGATGAATTCATGAGCCCCGGCACGCTTTGCCGCATTGATCACATCTTCTTTCGAAGCCCCGGGACGTCCATAAGCGATATTTTCATAGATCGTACCGGAGAAAAGATACACATCCTGCTGTACGATACCGATATTGCCCCGCAGACTCTTTAACGTAAAATGCTTAATGTCCTGGCCGTCCAACAGGATCCTGCCTTCTGAGACATCATAAAATCTCGGGATCAGATTGCACAGCGTTGTCTTACCACCACCGGAAGGACCGACGATGGCCACCTTTTCTCCCGCGTGGATCTGCAGGTTCAGATCGGTAAATACCTTGTTATGGTCATCCGGATATTCAAAGCTTACTTTTTCAAAAGAGATTTCTCCCTTCGGGTCCTTCAGTTCTATGGCATCTGGCTCATCGAAGATCTCGATATCCGCATCCACGATCTGTAAAAAGCGCTCGATACCGGTCATGCCCCGCTGGAACTGTTCGGCAAATTCGATGATACGCCGGATTGTTGCGATCAGGGTGGATACATACAGCATATATGCCACCAGGTCACCAGCGGCAATCCGTCCGTTTACCATAAAAATACCGCCTGCCACCAATACCACCAGATACATCAATCCGTCAAACAGCTTCACTGTGGTATTGAATGCCGCCATGTAACGGTAGGTCAGCTTCTTAATATCCAGAAAAGTGCCGTTATCTTTCTCAAACTTGACATTTTCCACCTCTTCATTGGTAAATGCCTTGACCACCTTATGGCCCAGCAGACTGTCCTCGATCCGGGCGTTCAGCTCTCCGATCTGGTTACGCTGCTTGCGAAAGGCACTTCGCATCCGGAAATTCAGGATCATGCACACACCGCACATCAGCGGCACGCACAGAAAGATCATCAATGTCAGCGGCAGATTGATATTTGCCAGAATGATAAAAGAGATTACGGTCTTGATTCCGGCGATGAAAAATTCTTCTGGGCAATGATGGGCGAATTCCGTCACATCAAACAGATCATTGGTGATCCGCCCCATGATCTGACCGACTTTGGTATTATTATAATAAGTATTGGACAGCTTCTGCAAATGGTTGTATGCATCTCTGCGCATGTCCGTCTCGATCTTCGCGCCCATGACGTGTCCCATATCGGACATATAGTAACTGGCGATGCAATCCACGATACGAAGTCCGAAATACAGAACTCCCAGTGAAAGTATGGTCTTCACCGACAGGGACGCAAGATCCCGCAGCCCTTCATTGGTAATGTAGCGCATAATTAACGGCAACACCAGTTCACAGACCGTGGTCAGTGCTGCACAGAACAGATCCATCCACAAGGTAAAACGGTATTTTTTAAAATAAGGTGCAAACCTGCGAAACAATTCGCGGGTGGAATATTGCTTGTTATCCATTGTTGTGTTCCTTTTATTTTGGTTGCAGAGCTATAGGTATTGTCCTTCTCCCACATAGAAGCGTACTTTTCCTTTTTGCTCATTTTTCTGGTCATAAAGTGTTTTGTCCGCAGCCGACAGGAAATCCCACACTCGGTTTGGTTCCTTCGGAATAGCACAGACACCACCCACGGAAATCGTAAGCCAGGGTTCCACAGAAGAGTCTTCATTGGGAATCTCACATTCCCGGATGCCCATACATAGCTGTCTTGCATGTTCCTCTGCATACTCCCTGTCACGTCCCGTCATGACCACCAGGAATTCATCTCCGCCGTAACGCGCCACATAGTCCTCCGGAAAACATTTTTTCAGAGTATCCGCTACCGCGCAGATTCCTTCATCTCCCCTTCCATGTCCATAGCGATCATTCAACTGTTTGAAATGGTCAATATCCAGGAACAGAATGCCCAGTTCCTTCTCATTCAGAAGACAGTCTTCAAACACATCCTCCAGATAACGATTCAGGCTTCTCTTATTATAGAGTCCGGTCAGTTCGTCATGATCCGCCTGATACAACAGCCGGTTTCTCTTGCGTTCCTGTTCCTTCTGCTCCTCTTCTGCTGTCTGTAATCGTTTTCTGAGTTCCATCATATACATGACCTGACTGTTTTCTGTCAGTTCCCAGCTGTCCTTTAGATGGAAAAAGGTATCCGCGCTCTGTTTGAATTCTTCCGGAGTCATCCTGGAACTGCAATAACGCATCCGCAGAGACAAAAGCTGCAATAGCAGACTCTTGTTCTGTTCAACGGCAGCCTTTGGTTCCAGACAGTTCAATACTTCCTCTATCTGTTCCGGTTTGCCTATCTTTTCCACATATTGCAGCAGATTCTGAATACTGTCGTATTCGGAAGAGACCTGTGTCATATCCTCTAATGCCATTACCGCTGTACGTACATGCTCTTCTGCCTTCTTCCGGTCTCCGTTTCGCTCCGCCAGATGAGCCAGAAATACATTGACACCCAGCCTTGTCTCACGTATGACCTCCTCGCTCTGCCCGGTCTCTTCCAGTTTACACAGTACCTTTTCCGCCTCGTCATCCATATGCAGATGCAGCAGGCAGCATCCGTACTCTGCCAGCATTTTCCGGAAATTGATCCTGCTGTATGTACTGTTGTCATCCGCCTGTTCAAATTCGCGGATACATTCCGCATGGCACTGCACAGCTCTTTCATAAGCTCCTATGAGATAATACGCATCCGACATATTGCTCAGTACAATGCTGTGCACCATCTTATCATCGTATTTTTCCGTATAATCCAATGCTTTATCGTACTGTTCCATGGCCAGCGACAGGTTGTTCTGCATATGTGCCACAATACCGATCATATTGTACACTCTGGCTACATGATGCTCCAGATCCGTTCCCAGAAGACACCTGACGCTCTCATCCAGATAATGCAGGCAGTCCTCCTGATTCCCTGTTGTCAGTTGATAAAAGGCAGCAAAATAGCAGATCCATCCGTGGATTCCCTTATCATCCTGTTCTGTCACAGAGGCAAGTGCCTGTTCCAGAGTCTCCCAGGTAAAAGGAATTCCGTCTGTCATCTGCTGATTCAGGCGTTCTGCTGTCTCTAACATTTGCTGTCTCGTTGCGCTCATATCTATATCCATACCGTCCTGTTATTCTATGTCAATTCCGCAAATCACGGTTCGCCGGTTCCTATGCCCAGCCCGGTGGGCATAATCTATTTTACTTATTATTGTATTATTTTATATCGCAGTACGCAAGTTTTTTTCCTGAATAAAATGTTTCCCAATCTCCCGCAAAAATGTTAAAATGGAGTTATATTTCGTAAGCTAGTACAAAAAGGCATGGTTATTTCTATGGAAAATATAACAGTTAATAAAGAGTTTCATGAACTGCATTTTGACAGCATCCAGGCTTTACGCGGTCTGGCTGCTCTTTTTGTGGTATTTCAGCATGTCCGTTTTCTGAACTTCGGAGCTTTCGGTGTGGACATCTTTTTTTGTATCAGCGGATTCATGATCATGTTTACCACGGAAAAAAGTACCAAATATTTCTTCCGCAAACGCCTGGTCCGGATTCTTCCGCTTTACTACCTGATGACACTGGGCACCTATCTGTCGCTGTTGTTGTTTCCTTCCATGTTCCAACAGACCAGACACGATTTTTCCTATCTGGTCAAAAGTCTGCTGTTTATTCCTTTTGATATCGGCAGCGGAGCGATCCAGCCTTTGGTACGGATCGGCTGGACCATTAACTGTGAAATGCTGTTCTATCTGCTGTTTTTCATTGCCTTTCACATCAGCATGAAATACCGCGGTCTGATCTGCAGCGCATTTCTGGTGATTCTGGTGGGAATGGTACAGATATTTGCTCCGGCGATCTCATCCTGGCAGTCTCCGATAGGTAATGTACTTTCTCCTTTCCTCATTTTTTACGGAGATCCTGTCATGTTGGAATTTCTCTTCGGAATTCTGGCTTACTATCTGCTGCGGTATTTGTATCGCAGGCATACCCTTCATCCGGTTTCGCGGACAGTAAGCCTCGTATCCGCGGTATGTATCCCGGTAATCTTTTGTCTGCTTGCTTACTTTACGCCCCGGATCAATGTGATTGGGTTCCTCAGGCTTCCCCAGTGGGGGCTCCCTGCTCTGCTATTGTTAATCCTTGCTTTTCTCGCAGGCCTGCGGCTTTCCATGCCCCGCTTTTTTGTGCAGTTGGGAAATATCAGCTATTCCCTGTATCTGGTACACTACTATCCGGTTATGTTTCTGGACCGTGTGGTATTTGACTTTTCCACCCTATCCGTATTATCTGTTGTCGGACTGATCGTAAGCGTTGTAATAAGCATTGTTCTGGCTTATCTGTGCTGGATCCTGATAGAGCGGAAATTCACCGGATGGCTGCGTAGAATACTGCTGCGTTAATTGTATATGCAATTTACAAAAAAGATGCACACTTTTTTTATTGACATTTCCGGAGCCCTATAGTATATTATAACTTGTCCGTAAGATATGCGCGAGTGGCTCAGCGGTGGAGCACCTCCTTGCCAAGGAGGGGGTCGCGGGTTCGATCCCCGTCTCGCGCTTGAAAAAAGAACGATACCAAATCGGTATCGTTCTTTTTTTCGAGCCCTGCCAGGGCTCGAAAGTTCGATGTCTACGCTCCGCTCCGGTCTGCGCTCTTTTTATTTGTAGCGGAAGCCTTGATTTTACAGGGTTTCCGCTCTTTTTGTGTCTGCATGAAATTGTAGACAGCTGGTTCTACAACGAATGTGGTTAAAACTAAAAAAGCCACCACAAAATGGTGACTCAATAACATAAGCAAGAAACCATCCGGCAGGCGTCGCCTCTCCTGCATCTCTTTTGACCCATAGGGTGCGTGGTTGCAACGAAATTTACCACCTCGGATAGTTCCTCTCTTATTGTATATAGATTATACCCTGTTTATTTCCTACTGTAAAGAATTTCTTTATTTCGCAAGTAATTCTGCAATCTTCTCTCACTAATTTTCCAGCATGAAATCACAGAATTTTTATATCCATGTTCATCCCCCGAAGTACATAATCTTAATACAATCTATAAAAATCCTTCTTCCGTTTGTATTCTTTTAATAATCAGTCCCGTATATGCATGCTTATCCCTAATAATATAACCCGGGGTACTTATTGCCTCCTGTATATTTTTCAATACTTTATTATATGCCTCTGGATATCTGTCCTTAATATGTTGAATCTGATTGTCTATGATAATAACCTCTTCGGTAATAATATCCTCTGTTATACATTTATATATTTTTTGATTTATTTTTCCTATGCTATACACTTCACTCTTTTCACCACCTTCATTTTAACTTCATGTTTCTTTCTTCCATTCACGTCTCTGGGAAAACGACTATAGATCGCTAGTCAACGATATGAGAATTTGTAAGAGAAATATTGCTCTTATTGCTAAGATAACATGAACGGCAATTTTTTACAAGAAAAAAGACGACTGCACTCACATGCAATCGTCTTCTATCTTCTTTACTGTTCCAGTTTATCCGCATATTTGATACGGTAGATTCTCCGCAGGGAATCATTGATGCGTTCCTCGGAAATGGTGCCGTTCTGTACAGCCTCCAATACTCCGTTGTATGCCGTCTCAAAATTCTCCGGTGCATAGATCATATCACAGCCTGCGCGAAGTGCCAGTACCGCAGCTTCATCTGCCCCATAGTAATTGGAGATTGCAGCCTCATTCATGGCTCCGGACACGATCACACCGCGGAAATTCAGTTCATTTCTTAAAATATCCGTTACCACTGCGCTGGAGAACGTGCAGGGGGTATTGTCTCCGGTCAGGGAAGATGACGCCATATTACTGATGCGGATCATTTTGGTCATGCCATTGTCGATACAAGTCTGGAAAACCACAAATTCATTGGCTCTGAAATCTTCCGCACTTCTGTCTGTAGATGCCATGCCGTCCTTCGTGCTCTGGGTACTGCTGCCGATACCAGGGAACTGTCCGATACATGCGGTCACCTTCTGCTCCTGTAATCCTGCCTGCATATATCCTACAAAGGATGCCACATTGTCCGCTTCCGATCCGTAAGAACTGCTGCCTGCCGCATTTCCATCCACTACACTGAGATCTGCAGAAGGTGCGAAATCAAGATTAAAGCCCAACTCTGCCAGATAAGTTCCCACCGTGGTTCCCGCTAGGTACGCATTGTTGGTATCTCCGGTAGCCCCGATGCTCTGGGGTGTGTCCACTTTAGTGCCAAGGCCTGCCGCAGCTACCGCATCTGTATCGCTTCCCTCTCCGTCAATGGCAATAAACAGGGGATAGCTGGTATATAATTTGGTATTATCGATCATCTGCTTCAGCTGATCTGCAGACTGGATGTTTTTCGCAGCGTATACGATTCCACCTACCGGGTATTGGGATAACGCATCCTTGGTACCGTCTCCCGCCTGTACTGCCGCAGACACACCGGTGATCGATTCCGGCGTCGTAATGAATAATCCTGCTACCTTATCTTCCAGAGGCATGTTCTGGATGATTGCCTCATTAATAATGGTATCCAGCTTCTGCTCATCCGTGAGTTCCACCACTGTCTCCTGGCTTTCCGTCGGCGCCTGGATTGTCTCCTCATCCGAAAGGATCTCATCCACCTTGTTCTGCTGTTCTTCCTGATTACGACTCATGCTGGTAATCTTGCTTACAGCAAAAGCAATTCCCACCGCCAGCAACAGGATCATAATACCTACGGCCGTATATGCAATGATCTGATTTCTCTGTCTTCTCTTATGTCTGAGTTCTCTTTTGTCCTGCTGATTCTGTTCGTTTGTGTCCATTTTCATAACTCCTCTATCTGTACTATTCTTCTATTGTACATGATATCGGTAGGTTTTTCCACTGGAAAATTGTACAACTATTCAGAACCTCATTCGCAAAATAAAAAATCCAATATGGACTTACAAATGCAAGCATTTGACGACCATCTTGATTTTTTACTTGGCTCTGAATAGTTATACAACATTAAGAGAGCGTACCGATCATTCTTTCAATCAGTACGCCCTCTCAGACTACAGGCTCCAATGGCTTGCCCTCTCTTTCTTAAATTTGATCTTCCATTTTGTCTTTTGTTCTCTTTCCACTTTTCTTTTGTACGGATGTACTGTAATGTGAGATAATTTTTATCTTCTGTTGTTCATTACTTTTTCTTCTGTGTACTTGATGTTCTCTATGTAAATTGGTTCTCTTTGGTAGTTCTATTCAGTTGTACATCATGGAAGACTGTGGTAGGACTTTACTTGTTAGGTGGACTATACCTCTCTTTCTATAGATTCTTTTGTACTTCTCTCCCAACCTTCTTTGTTGGGTTGTTCCGTTTCTCTTTTGTTAAGTCTAATATAATACATGCTTGTACATTTGTCAACACATTTCTCGAAATATTTTAATTTATTTTCAATATTTTTATTGTGCTGGTATATTTTTACAATTTTTGATATTTTTCGACATATTTTCTGTCTTTTCGGAAAAGAACAGGGCAAAGGGCGTGCCGCTGACGGGGGTACGTGTAACGAGCCATGCCAGCATCCGCCAAAAGCCCTGACGGGCTTTCGGCGGATGACGGCTGTCGCCGTATAAAGTCAAAAAAACTACCACTCCCTGGTGAGCAAGCTCCCCAGGGAGTGGTAGTTTCCTTGCCTTTGCATGTCTCGTTACACGGCAAACTGGCTATTATACAGATTCGCGTAGAAACCGCCCTTTGCCAGCAGGGTCTCATGGTTGCCCTGTTCGATGATGTTTCCGTCTTTCATTACCAGGATGACATCAGCGCTCTGGATGGTGGAAAGTCTGTGGGCTACGATGAAGCTGGTGCGGCCTTCCATCATGGTGGCGAATGCGTTCTGGATCTTGATCTCGGTACGGGTATCGATGGAGGAGGTTGCCTCATCGAGGATCAGCATGGGAGGCAGGCACAGCATAACTCTGGTGATACACAGAAGCTGTTTCTGTCCCTGGGACAGGCTGCCGCCGTCTTCAGTGATCACGGTGTCATACCCTTGGGGCAGTCGCTTGATAAAGCTATGGGCATGGGATGCCTTGGCTGCTACGATGATCTCTTCCTCGGTAGCGTCCGGTTTACCCATGCAGATGTTGTCACGGATAGTGCCGGAACGTAACCAGGTCTCCTGCAGCACCATACCGTAATTGGTACGGAGACTTCCTCTGGTGATATCCCGGATATCTGTGCCGTCCACTTTAATGGAGCCGGAGTTCACATCGTAGAAACGCATCAGCAGATTGATGACGGTGGTCTTACCGCATCCGGTAGGGCCTACGATAGCAACTCTCTGCCCGGGTTTTACCTGCAGGTTAAAGTTCTGGATCAGCTTCTTCTCCGGTACATACTGGAAATATACATCCTTCAGATCTACGTTGCCCTGAGCCTCTTCTAATACTCTTGCATCCGCAGCATCGGGCACCTGAGGCTCCTCGTCGATCAGTTCAAAGATACGTCCGGCACAGACAAAAGCATTCTGCAATTCTGTTACCACGCCGGAGATCTCGTTGAAGGGCTTGGTGTACTGGTTCGCATAGCTTAAAAAGCAGGACAGACGGCCTACGCTGATACCGCCCTTGATCGCTACGAGCGCACCGAACACACCGACACCGGCATATACCAGACTGTTAACGAAACGGGTCGCCGGGTTCGTAATGGAGGAGAAAAAGATAGCTTTCAGAGAGCATTTCTGCAATCTGCCGTTGATCTCTCCAAACTTGCTCTTCACCGCTTCTCCTCTGGAAAAGGTATTTACGATCTTCTGGTTGTCGATCATTTCCTCAATCAGGGAGGTCTGCTCGCCTCTGGTCTCGGACTGCTCCTTGAACATGGAGTAGGTCTTGGTTGCAATGAATTTTGCCACCAGGAAGGATACCGGAGTGATACATACTACTACCAGTGTGATGGGCACATTGGTCACCAACATGAAGCCCAGCGTACACAGGATCGTCAGTACACCGGTGAACAGTTGGGTAAATCCCATCAGCAGACCGTCTGCGAAAGTATCCACGTCCGCAATAACACGACTCACGATATCACCGTAAGCATGGGCATCCAGATATTTTAAGGGCAGGATCTCCAGCTTCGCAAAAGCATCCGTACGGATATCCCGGATCACATGATAGGTAATATAGTTGTTGCAGGTGTTCATAACCCACTGGCCTACTGCCGTGATGATCATGACGATAGCGATTTTTTTCATAATGGCAAAGATGTCGGGCATATCCACCTGTCCCTCGCCGATGATCAGATCCACCGCATTACCGGTGAGGATAGGGATATATAAGGTCAGTAACACGGTCAGGCCTGCTAACAGTAGGGAGAGTACCAGTGCCGGTGTATATTTCCGGATATATTTCAATACCCGCTTCATCGTCTCTTTGTTATTTTTCTTCTGCATTACCGAACACCTCCTCTCTGTTCAGGGTACTGGGAATAATAAATCTCCTGATATACGGTGCAGTCCTTTAACAACTCATCATGGGTTCCCATACCTGCGATCTCTCCATCATCCAGAACGATGATCTTGTCCGCATGGCGGATCGTGGAGGCGCGCTGGGATACGATAAAGGTTGTGGTCTTATCTTCCAAAGTCCGGATTGCTGCACGGAGTTTTGCATCCGTTGCGTAGTCCAGTGCGGAGGCACTGTCATCCAGGATCAGAATCTCGGGATTTCTGACCAAGGCTCTTGCGATCGTCAGACGCTGTCTCTGTCCACCGGAGAAGTTCTTACCGTTCTGTGCCACAGTTGCATCTAACTTTCCGGGCTTACCGTCTACCACTTCCGATGCCTGTGCCAGTTCCAGTGCTTTCCACATCTCCCCTTCGGTAGCGTCTGGCTTGCCCCACTGGAGGTTGCTGCGGATCGTTCCCTTGAACAGGACTGCCTTCTGCGGTACGACGCCGATACGTCCGCGCAGTTCCTCATCACTCATGGTCCGGATATCTCTGCCTTCCAACAGGATCTCACCTTCTGTCGCCGGGTAGAAACCGGGGATCAGGTTCACCAGGGAGGTCTTACCGGAACCGGTACCTCCGATGATACCTACGGTATCGCCACGGTTTACGGTGAAGTTCATATCCTGCAAAGTAGGTGCTCCGGCTCCCTGATAAGTCAGGGATACATGTTTGAAGTCTAAGAAAGGTGCGCTCTTATCTACCTTATCCGCCAGTTTCTGATCCTGTACTCCCACATATACAGCATCTGCGCCAATATCGAAAACGGAAGCTACACGTTCTGCACAGGCCAACGCCTTGGTCATGGTCACGATCAGGTTTGCCAGCTTTACCAGCTCTACCAGGATCTGGTTCATATAGTTGATGATCGCTACTACCTCACCCTGGCTTAAGTTACCGATATTGACCTGTACTGCGCCGGTATAGATCAGAGCAATGATGGCTCCGTTTACAATGATATAGGTCACAGGATTCATGCAGGCACTGATCTTACCTACGAAGATCTGCATGGCGGACAATGCCTCATTGTTCTCCCGGAATCGCTCTTCTTCCTTCGCTTCCTGATGGAATGCACGAATGACACGGACACCGGTCAGATTCTCTCTGGTGATGCCCAATACCTGATCCAGCCTGGACTGCACCTTTTTGTACATAGGGATTGTGGATAAAATAATACCGAATACCACAACGGACAATAATGGAATCGCCACTACAAAGATCAGGGCACATTTCACATCAATGGTGAATGCCATGATCATGGCACCAAAGACAATGATCGGGGAACGTAAGAACAGACGCAGTGTCATGTTGATACCGGACTGCACCTGGTTCACATCACTGGTCATACGGGTGATCATGGTGGAGGTTCCCGCCTTATCAATATCCGTAAAGCTCAAATCCTCAATATGGTCAAACAATGCCTGCCGCAGTTTGGTGGATACCCCCACTGCCGCCTTGGCTGCGAAAAACTGTGCCGTAATGGACGATGCCAGTCCCACTACACCAAGGAGTAACAGGAGCAGTCCCATTTTCCCGATATAACCCATATTCCGGTTGGAAATACCATAGTCAATAATATTTGCCATTACCAGAGGAACCATCAGTTCGAAAAATGCTTCCAGCAGTTTGAACAGTGGTGCCAGTATGGACTCTTTCTTATAATCTTTCAGATACATCATTAATCTTTTCATAAAGTCCTCATTTCTTCGCGCTTTCCATGTAATGCGCATCCGCTTTTCATGCTTCCTATCCCTTTACAGCTTTCCCGTTCCTTTCTTTTTACGCTTCTGCTGTTCCGTAACAGACCGCCAGCGAATAGCTATCCTCCAGAACCCGTTCCCGGAAACATATCTGCTTTTCCTGCCAGTTCTGTTCGTCGGAGAAATCTTCTCCCACTGCACTGCCGATCCCCTGACCGGTGTATTTGCCGTAGGCTTCTTTTCTGCTCCACAATCGGTAAAACAGTTCCGTGCGCTGTGACGCAGGCAGTTCCTGCAGCAGTTTCCATTCCGTTGGCGCAAAAAAACGCTCTGCCGTCCGTTCCTTATAGGGAACCCATTTCTGAATGTCCGCTCCCACTTCTCCGTCTCCTACCGCGCAGACCACATAGTCTCCGGAATGAGACAGATTGAATTTTTTCGGGATATTCACGATCTGTGGCTTCCCCAGTTCTCCATATTCGTAGGAAAAGGATAACGCCCCCGCCTTGTCCCGGTGCATCCGCTCCTGTAACACCGCAAGCAGCTCATCCTCTTCCAGAAACAGGATTCCAGTATTCTCCGTACCGTCTATCACATCCAGAGCCATCTTCTGCAACAGCATTCCCGCGCCGAGACTGGCTGCCTTTGCTCCGGTGCTTTTCAGCCGTTGTACCTTCTTACACCGCACCGGATCCACACATTCTGCAGCTTCCCGCAGGAATGTCCGCCTGATTTCTTCCTCACCTGGGTGCAGATGCAATACATAAATTCCTACAGCCATATTCTTCTCCTGACAAATTGCCATATATACCCAACATAAAGGCTGTCACACAGAAATCGTGCGACAGCCTCATTATTATTCTTCCGGCTTGGCGGTGATGGCCAGATGCAGTTCATCCAACTGCTTCTGCTCTACCGTACCCGGTGCTCCCATCATAATGTCCATGGCATTCTTGTTCATGGGGAAAGGAATGATCTCACGGATGCTTTCCTCACCACAGATCAACATGATCATACGGTCTACGCCGGGAGCGATTCCTGCATGAGGAGGTGCTCCGTAACAGAATGCATTGTACATGGCAGGGAACTTTGCCTTCACATCGGCTTCGCCTAAGCCTACCAGTTCGAATGCCTTGATCATAATCTCAGGATCATGGTTTCTCACTGCGCCGGAGGACAGCTCTACGCCGTTGCAGACCAGATCGTACTGGTATGCCAGAATCTCCAGAGGATCCTGATTGTTCAGCGCATCCATACCGCCCTGGGGCATGGAGAACGGATTATGACAGAATTCCAGTTCGCCGGACTCTTCACCGATCTCATACATCGGGAAATCCACAATCCAGCAGAACTCGTAGCAATCCTTCTTCATATGTTTCTCGCTGGCTGCACCCAGCAGCTTTCTGTATACACCTGCTGTCTTCTGCGCTTCCAGCTTCTTGCCTGCGGCAAGCCCTACAAAGTCACCGTTCTTAAGGCCGAGAGCCTTGATGACTTCTTCCTTGCGATCCTGCAAGAACTTGGAGATACCGCCTACGAACTCTCCGTTCTCGTCTACACGGAACCAGAATCCCTTGCGTGCGGTCTGTACTTCTACCTCTGCGCAGATAGCATCGATCTGCTTACGGGTAGCGGTGAAGCCATCCACCACGATAGCCTTTACCGTCTGACCTTCGAAAGCAGCAAAGCCACAGCCCTGCATTACCTCGGTGGCATCGGTCAGTACCAGATCGATACGCAGATCCGGCTTGTCGGAACCATACTTGTCCATAGCCTCCAGATAAGGGATCCGTACAAACGGAGCCTTGGAAGCATTTTTATAAATACCGTACTTTTCAAATACGGGAGGAAGTACCTGCTCTACGATGGAGAATACATCTTCCTGAGAAGCGAAGGCCATCTCCATATCCAGCTGATAAAACTCTCCGGGAGAACGGTCTGCTCTCGCATCCTCATCACGGAAGCAGGGAGCGATCTGGAAATAACGGTCAAAACCGGAAGCCATCAGGATCTGCTTGAACTGCTGGGGTGCCTGGGGCAAAGCGTAAAACTTGCCGGGATGATTTCTGGCAGGAACCAGATAATCTCTCGCACCTTCCGGGGAAGAACAGGTCAGAATAGGGGTGGTGATCTCCATGAAGTTCAGAGCATACATTCTCTGACGCAGCTCTGCCACGATCTGACTTCTCATCACGATGTTCTTCTTCATGTTCGGATTTCTCAGATCCAGATAACGGTATTTCAGACGGGCATTCTCGTCTGCATCCTTGGACTGATTGATCTCAAAAGGAAGTGCATTGTAGATACACTTACCTAAAATCTCGATCTTGTCGGGCACTACTTCGATCTCTCCGGTAGGCAGATTGGCATTCTTGCTGGAACGCTCTCTTACCACACCTTCCACGGAGATGGTGGACTCCTTGTTGATGCCATCCATCACGTTCATCATCTCTTCGGTCTCTACTACCAGCTGAGTGGTTCCGTAGAAATCACGCAAAATGACAAATCCGAGATTCTTGCTGACTTTTCTCATGTTCTCGAACCAGCCGACCAGTGTGACTCTCTCGCCAACGTTGCCGATCCGAAGTTCATTACAATTATGGGTTCTGGACTGAATCATTGCTTTTGCTCCTTCGTCTGTTGCTTTTTATCTCTTTAATTCTTCTTTATAGAATTCCACGAATTCTTCGTAGCCTTCCTTGTTCAGCTGTTCTTTCTGGAATTTCTTATTCTTGTT
>NZ_JAOQJO010000001.1:545601-597070 GCF_025567015.1 Waltera acetigignens
TACGGGCTTCCTGGGCCTGTGCGATCACTTCACACAGTCTTTCACCACTGACGCCCTTTTCGATCAGGTATGCTACCTGCTTCGGTCTCGTAGGAACTTTGAATCCTCTCTCCATGAGCAGCATGATGATACGCTCGAAACCGATGGAAAATCCACAGGCGGGTACATCATTGCCGGTGAACTTGCCTACCATCTTGTCATAACGTCCACCACCGCCGCAGCTGCCGCCGAATTCCGGCATGGCGATCTCAAAAATAGTTCCGGTGTAATAGGACATACCTCTTACCAGAGTGGCATCGAAGACAATCTCGAAATCAGAAGCCTTGGTGGCTTTGACGCTGTCCATGATCTCTCTGAGGCTCTGGGCGATCTCGGGCTCTAAGAATCCTTCCAGGGTATCCGCCAGATAAGCCACACCATCCTCTGCACTCTCCAGACCCTTGAACAGTTCCAGATACTTGTCTACACATGTCTTATCAAAACCGTTCTCCAAAAGCTCAGCTTCCACGCCTTCCAGACCGATCTTGTCCATCTTGTCCAGAGTGATAAATACGCTGTCATAGGACTCTTCGGGGAATCCGCTATAAGCAGCCATTGCCTTCAGGATACGGCGCTCATTGATACGGATCTGGAAATTCTTGAATCCCAGCTTACCCAATGTGGTGGTCGTTGCAAGGATCAGTTCGATCTCCGCCAGATTCGAAGGTTCTCCCAAAATATCGATATCACACTGCATAAACTGACGATATCTTCCTCTCTGAGGTCTGTCCGCTCTCCATACATTGCCCATCTGCAATGCCTTAAAAGGAGAAGGCAGGGATGCCGCATTATTGGAATAATAACGTACCAGCGGTACCGTCAGATCGTAACGCAGCCCACTGTCGACTACCTCTTCCTCGGTGGTCGCAGCTGCTACATTCAGTTTCTCACCGCGCTTTAAGATTTTGAAGATCAGCTTCTCATTGTCACCGCCCTGCTTACTGCTTAAGTTCGCAATATTTTCCACACAGGGAGTCTCAATGGAAGTAAAACCGAATTTGCCGTAGGTGTCCTTGATGACGCTGATCACGTAATCACGGATCTGCATCTCCTCCGGCAGGATATCTTTCATGCCCGTTGTAGGCTTCTTGCTAAGTGCCATGGTTTTCTACCCTTCCGCTCGTATATTTTATATCTGCAAATTGCCTTTCCCGCAATTTTAGCTCAATATCTTATATATGATACTTTTTTTCCCGATAACTGTCAACCCTCCCGGGCCCCGCTTCTGCCAGAAATTCAAGCATTTTTCTATAGAAAAACAGGACAGTGATCTCTCACTGTCCCGCCTTCTCTTTCATCTTCTTCAAATAGGCATCTTTCAATGCACATTTTTCCTCTAACTGACGGATCTGCTTCTTCAGATCCTCCAGATATTCCGCGGTGACTTTCACGCCTCCGCGGACCGCTACATCTTCATGTCTGCTCATATCCTCCAGCCATTGTCTGATGGAGTTTTCCCGCAGATCATTATACGTATTGTCTTCCTGTGGCTGCCACATAATTTCCCTCCAAACTTACTCAGACACGGAACTGCCGCATATTCTGCTGAAGTTTGCCGATGCTCTGTAATACGCCCTTGGTCTCTGTAGACATATTTTCACTGGAATAGGTGATCTCCTGAAGGTTCTTATTCACTCCGGCCACCGCATCCGCCGGTTCCGCCTGCATCGTAATTTACCTTTTGATCGTTTTCCCCATAGTGCACCATCCCTTTTATCCTTATTTTGTTTTGCGTACCGTAGAGTACTTTTGTCTTAATTGTACTTTTTCTCATACAATATGTCAAGAAATCACCGCGTCAAATCGCCAAAGTTTTTAGTTGCAGAAAAGCTGCTACCCACGATCGGATAACAGCTTTCTGACTGCCTGTTATGATTTTCAGACTATTTTTTAATATTTGATCTCTTTGCCTTCCAGTCTCCACTGTCTGAACTCTGCGGATGCGGACAGTAACAGGTCGGAGGAAGAATTCAGTGCGGTCTCCACAGAATCCTGGATGACACCGATGATGAAGCCGACACCTACGATCTGCATGGCAATGTCGTTGGAGATTCCAAACAACGAACATGCCATAGGGATCAGTAACAGGGATCCTCCTGCCACGCCGGATGCACCGCAGGCTGCCAGGGTTGCCAGAATACTCAGCACGATACCGCTTAAGAAGTCTACGTGAATCCCCAGAGTATTTGCCGCTGCCAGTGTCATTACGGTAATGGTGATGGCTGCACCGTCCATGTTAATGGTAGCTCCCAGCGGGATGGTTACGGAATAGGTATCCTTATCCATTCCCCACTCTTCACAGGCCTTCATATTCACAGGAATATTGGCTGCGGAGCTTCTGGTGAAGAACGCAGTAATGGCACTCTTCTTCAGGCACTTGAAGATCAGCGGGTACGGGTTCTTGCGGATACACCAGAACACGATGATCGGGTTGGTCACAAAGTAGATAAACAGCATGGAACCTACCAGTACTAACAGAAGTTTTCCGTATTCGGAGAATATCTCCAGTCCGTTGGAAGAAATGGAGCTGAATACCAGACCTAAGATTCCGAAGGGAGCCATACTGATGATCCAGCTGACTACCTGGGACAGACCGTTGGAAATGTCATCCAGTACTTTCTTGGTGGTATCATTGGCTGCTCTCATACCGACACCGATGATCACACCCCAGGTCAGAACACCAATATAGTTGGCATTTAACAGAGAGGATACCGGATTGGCTACCATATTCATTAACAGAGTCTTCAGTACTTCCACGATACCGTCCGGCGCTGCCATATCGGTGGCTGCGTCTGCCAGTGTCAGTGTCACGGGGAATAACCGGCTGGCGATCACGGCTACCAGCGCTGCCAGAAAGGTACTGAACATGTACATAATAATAACGGTCTTAATGATGCCGCCATGGCTCTTCCCTGCATGACACAAGGCACTGATCAGCAGGAAGAATACCAACAAAGGCGCAATGGCCTTCAGGGCACCTACAAAAACATCTCCCAGAATGGCAATACCGGTTGCCTGCGGCACGACCAGTCCCAGGATCACACCAATGACCAGACCACATACGATACGCAGGATCAGGCTGATGCTGTTCCACTTTTCAAATAGTTTTTTCATACTTACACTCTTCTTTCCCTTTTTTCTGATGTATACATGTACTTCATTGTACACACTATGTGCTATTATATAGTATTTCTCATATAGAGACAAGTGTATTTTCCCTGCGGACATTTTGAGGCTATTTGTTTTTCGATTTTTAGAGCAGAAAAAAACGGATCCGCAAAAAGCAGATCCGCTTTCCTCATTTTCCTATTACATTACAAAACATTTGTCATTGCGGAGATTCCCACCTTCATGACACCCGCCAGTACCATGACCCAGATGGGATTCAGTTTCGTTTTCCGAAGCAGCAACACACAGATTCCGAAGATCACCACCATGCTCCACTCCGTACCCGTCAGGGAAATCGTCCCTCCGCTTCCCCAGAACGCATTTTTCAGGATCAGGATCCCTGCTGATGCGATCATGGCCACCACTGCCGGACGCAGAGACTTTAATACTCCCTGCAACAGATCCAGATTACGATACTTCAGGTATAGTCTTGCCAGGATCGTCACAATAATGCAGGACGGCAGAATACACCCGACCGTTGCCACCACAGCTCCGGGAATCCCGGCAATCTTCAGTCCCACGAAGGTGGCGGAATTCACTGCAATGGGGCCCGGTGTTATCTGTGATATCGTGATCAGATCCGTGAATTCCGACATGGTCAGCCATCCGTGAGTCGTGACTACTTGTCCCTGGATCAGAGGCATGGCCGCATAACCGCCGCCGAAGCTGAACATTCCTATTTGCAGAAAACTTAAAAATAATTGCAGATAGATCATTTTCCAGACCTCCTTTTGGAAAGAAGTGTCCGGACCAAACCAATCAGTCCGCAGACGATCACAATGTAGACCACATTGATCTCCAGAATACATGCTGCCAAAAAAGCTCCCAGCATAATGACAAGTGACATAGGATCTTTTTCTTTTACGATAGGTGCACCCATATCATACGTCACGGAAGCGATCACCGCTCCCACTCCTGCCTGCATCCCAGACAGCATCTGCGCCACGAAGAAGTTACTGCGGAACACATTGTAGCAGACAGATATTGCCGCTATAATCACAAAGGGCGGCAGGATCGTTCCAAGGATTGCCACCAGTGCCCCCGGGATCCCGGCCAGCTTGTACCCCACCACGATGGCTCCGTTGACTGCGATTGCGCCGGGCGAAGACTGGGCGATGGCCACCAGATCCAGCATTTCGTCTTCTCCGATCCAATGGTATTCATCCACGAATTTCTTCTTCATCAGCGTAACGATGACATAACCGCCCCCGAACGTGAATGCACTCAGATACAGTGTGGACAGGAATATTTTCCACAATATTTTTCCCTGGGATTCTTTTTCTTCCCTACTTTCCATGCTACTTTCCTCCATTCTTTTTGACAGTGCCTTCCCGCATCCTTGCTGTTCTGTCTGTCAACTGTAAAACTGCACCGCATTTTTCAATGCTCCACACACACAACAGTATCTGGGCGTAACCGAAAAACACCGCCGGAGTCCCGATCAGCGTTACCAGCCCCAGTGCCCAGCTTCCCATTCTCTGTACAAAATCCCACGGGAAATACCGCAGAGACATTACAGTGAGCAATGCCGCCGCTCCCAGCCAGATATGATCATTTTTGGCGCATATCTTTTTTCCTTTTACAAAGCTTTGATAGAGCAAAAACAACAGACAGCCAAGCAACAGAATTCCCATTCCGGGGTGTCCGTTCCTATAAAAATAAGTACTGAACAGACCGCCGATACTGTATCCCTGCTCCATGATGCTGGTATATTCCAATCCGCTCTCCGCAAAGGACCCGTCGAACAGCCAGTGTTTCCACGTCATATAGGTGGGGTATGCCATGGCAACTCCCAGAATTCCGATCACCGGATATTGCCATTGTCTCCGGCAGATACCACCCACGCAGATCAGGAACAAAAGCGTCAACGCGGCTACGCCATCCAGTCTTCCGATAATCCCCAGGGCCAGTACTGCGGTCAATCCGTAGCCTGTCTTCCAGAACATTTTCTCCGTATCCGACATTTTTACCAGAGACGCTGCCAGGATCGGCACCACCATCCATATCAGAATCTGTGACCGATCCACACTTTCCGTTACCACATATACATGATAAGGCAGCAACAGATACCCTAATGCCCCCACCAGTGAAAACCAGTCTTTCTTTTTTCTCTTTAAAACGCAATGGAACATACTCCATGCGGTTCCAAAGGTAATAATCTGGGTCAATATGATAAAAGTACTTTCCATCTGTTATTCTCCTGTCATGAAAGGTTCTTCATTGTACCAGTACTGAACATCCGATTGCAGTATAATGGTATTTTCATAATATACCACCTGTAAAACAAGTATTAACAGTACCGCAAACACGATCCAAGGGGAAATTTTGTTCTGGCTTTTTCTTTTTTGAAGAAGTATCCATACCACACTGCCCAGTACTGCATATCCCAACACACAGACAACAAACTTTCCGGGATTTCCCATTACATATAAGGTCTTCACCGCCAGAGGATTCCATATACCAAAAGCTGCTGCCGCCAACACCAGTCGCGCATCCCTTCCCCATTTGGAAAACAGGAAATAAAGCAATGCAAGTGCAGCTCCGGATAAAAATGCTATCATGATCTTATAAGATGTTGCGACCGGAAATCCAATCCACCGCATTCCTGCCGGAATCCATAAATATAGTAAATGGGCTGCCGGAATCCTTCCCCATTCTCCCTGAAGCATATACTCTGTTTCTCTCAGGCACTGTACACTGTCAGTCCCCAGAACAAGATAATCCACCAGCAATGGGATACAGGCTATCATCCAGATTCCCACCATTGCACAGTTGATCCATTTTTTCTGTCCGCTCACTTCTTTACACAATACTTTTCTGCGGAATATCGCAATTCCATCCAGACAGGCAAAAAGAACCAGCACTATTACAAAAAGAATCCTTCTTCCGGCGGTTGTCTTCTCTACTTTCAACTCATAGGAAACATTTCCTCCCTCCGAAAATGGCTGTATCTGCAGATGTGCTGCATCAACCGTATCTGCCACATAATAGGTAATCCTTTTATGCTCCGTATCTGCAGGCAAAGTTGCCCGGTTGCCCCTGATCGCACGAAAAGTGGTCTCCTCCGCTTCCAGACTGATCTCCATTCCGCTTCCGATTCCGCCATTTGCAATATCCGACTCTACTATGATGCGATATACTCCCGGGTTCAATGCAAAATCTTTGCTGACGATTCCCCCTGTTTCTTCCACCCGATACAATTGCTGAGGATCTGCCTCAAATACAATATCCGATCCCCCAAAAGACAGCACGAACAGAACCGCTAAGAGAAGCCCTTCCGCTAATAAAATCCATTTCTTTTTCATCTCTGTCTCCTCTTCCGAATCCCGAAAAACACAATACCCGCTGCTGTGATCAAAGTAACCAGTTCCGCCGTTCTCCAATACCACGGTTCCACAAAACGCACTCTGACTGTTCCGGCATATCCACCCGGAATGCACACTTGCAAAATATGTCCACCGTCGTCTGTGATCTCCAATACTTCTCCTTTGTCATCCCTGGCTGCATATCCCTTATACATGAGAACCGGAAGTGTTACTATTTCCTCCCGGGCCGAATCATTCCTGCAGAAAAAGCTTATATTTAAACCGCTCTTTTCATAGTCTGCGATCTGAATATTCTCATTGACTTCCGGTCTTGCAAAAGTCAGCTTTGTGCTGTCCGTTCCATAGATCAGATACTCTTCTCCGGAGATGTAACCAAATCCCATACTTTCCTGATTATATAATGTAACGTCCCTCTCCTGTACTCCCGAATCCATCATAAACAGATAGGATGCAGACAAAGACACTACTGCCGTGATCAGACTCATCTGATAGAAGATTTTCCGGTTGTTCTGAAAATATCGAATCACATATCCCGTTACCGTCACCAACAGAACCGTACCCCATCCCAGAAAACGATTGGGGAACTGCAGACTGCTCACCAATGTCGCTGCAATGCCGGAAATTTTCTGAATGTTATCCCAGGGAAAGGAATTTGTGGACATCCATAATGCAAGGCATCCGAATCCTGCTGCCTTTATCGCAAAGCTCTTCTCAGCCTCTTTTTGTTTTTGCAAATCTCCCAAAAATAACAGCAGCCAGAAAATCATCATTCCTATTACCAGAAACAATCCTACCCCGATAGGATTCAGTAAATCCCCTGCCTTGCCTTCCATGGATTCCGGAATTCTACTGAACCAGAACTGCTGTAATATTTGCGCAAAAATGGTTCCTCTGTCCTGGATAGTTCTCGCCGATGCATGGCGTATCCTGACATCCTGTGTCAAATAATAGTCAACAAACGGTACCAGATACCACAGGCTTAATCCCAGCGAAAAAAATGCTCCACTCGCAAGCTGCCGGAATCTTGGCCATGTAAATACTCTGCGGATATAAATCAGACAGAACAGCACTGTGAACAATGCCGTAATCTCACAGGTCAGTACATGGGTCTGGATCAATCCGGCATATCCCAGTCCCAAAATGATCCAGCTTTTATGAAACTCTCTGTCTTTCACATCTTTTTCAAAGACAAGATAAATTCCGTATACCACCAGCGGCAGAAACGTATAGGCGCTTCCCTCTCCTACAGCTCCTACCATTACCAGTTTAAAAAATCTAAATATGGATAAAGTATACAATGCGCTGCAGACCAGGCCTATGATCCGGTCTCCGAAGATTCCGTTAAAGCAGTACCAGGCAATCGCAGCTGTTGCAATATTAAGTCCTATGCAATAGAAAGCATAGCTTTCCGTCATCGTAAAGCCTGCCATGCGCAGAAGTGCCGGAAAATACAATAACAGATTACAATAGAAAATACCATTGGCGTATCCGTGGTCAAATACCCATCTGGGTTCCAGCCGTACCGGGAACTGTCCGGTCAGAAGTCCATCCTTTACACCTTCAATACGGTGCAAATGATAGGTCAGATCCGCTCCGGACACCATGCCGTCATAAAAATAGGGGATGGAGGCAAAAAAGGCGATCACACCGATTCCAAACAGGATCTGACGTCTCTGCTCATTTCTGCCTTTTACCACCTCCCGACGCTCCAGCCACATGGTTGCAAGAACCAACAGTGCTACTGCCGCAAGGATCACAAGATATCTTGTCCACAGAAGATTCGTCTCCACGATCCGCAGATTCCCGGTGGTCAGCTTTTCCTGTCCGGAATAATCGATTGTCACCGTCAGTTCTTCTGTGGGCTCATAAAGCCAGAAATCATAGGAAGTATGCCCCAGTGCACTGTACAGATGCTCGCCGTTGCACAACAGGCCTCCCTGATACACAGTGCCGTCTTTCACAGTGCAGACCGCGATGGCATCCCCGGTGCATTCGTAGGACAGCTCCACCCGGTATACTCCTGTCCCCAGCGAAATATGCTCAAATACCGGCTCTTCTGCATAAGATTCCCCTTCCGCAAAAGTATAGCTTCCGGTATAGTTCCATTCCCGGTTAGGCATGGCAATACGGATGATACACCCCACCATCAATGTAGCCAGAATCCCCAGAATCACATATCTGATATAAGGTTTTTTCTTCACCTTTCCCATTCTCCTTTGGTCACATATTGCAAATCATTTGAAATAAAACGCAAAAATCCATAATGAGTATAGCACAAAAAAAAGATAATGAACACTCTCTTCATTATCTTTTTCCTGTATTTATGCGATTCCTATGCCTGTTTTGTATGATGTTCCACATGTTCGAAGGTGAATACATTCAGGAACTGTTTTGCTCTCTCTGTCTCCGGATGTTCGAAAAATTTATCGGGAGCGGCCTCCTCCACGATCTTACCCTGGTCGATGAAAATAACTTTGTCCGCTACCGCCTTTGCAAACTGCATCTCATGGGTGACAATGAGCATGGTCTTGCCCTGTTTTGCCAGATCCAGCATAACATCCAGCACTTCTCTTACCATCTCCGGATCCAGTGCCGCAGTCACTTCATCGAACAGCAGGATCTCCGGATGCATGCACAATGCCCGGACGATGGCTACACGCTGCTTCTGTCCACCGGACAACTGTCTGGGATAACTCTTTGCCTTATCTGCCAGTCCCACGCGCGCCAGAAGCTCCATGGCCTCCTTCTGTGCCTCTGCCTTATCGCGCTTCTGTACCTTGACCGGTGCCAGCGTAATATTGTCCAGTACCGTCAGATGCGGGAACAGTTCATAGCTCTGGAATACCATACCGATCTTCTGACGCAGGGTGGTGATATTTTTACTGCCCTTGCGGATATCCATGCCCTGCAGCTTTATCGTACCGCCCTGAATAGGTTCCAGTGCATTAATACACCGAAGCAGCGTACTCTTACCACAGCCGCTGGGACCTACCACTACCAGAACATCTCCCTGTTTTACTTCCAGATTGATGCCGTCCAGGATCTTCTGGCCTTCATATTCTTTTGTCAGATTTTCTATCTTCAACAATGTCTCTGCCATGTTTTCACTCCATTCTCATTCCGACTCCGTTTCCATTTCTAATTCCACTTTTTCTCCAGCACTCTGGCCAGAACACTGAAGGGCCAGCAGGCGAAGAAATACAGAACAAATACCACAAGGAATACTCCGAACGCAGCATTGGGACTGCTCATACGATTGGCCTCAATGATCTGCTGTGCCACCTTCAGCATTTCCACCACGCCGATCATGAGCACCAGGCTGGTGGTCTTGATCATACGGGTGATCAGGTTGATGGACAGCGGAATCAGTCTCCGCACAGTCTGCGGAATAATGATATACAGATACGTCTGTATTTTACTGAATCCCAGTGCTTCACTGCTTTCGTACTGATGCTTCGGAATACTGATCAGCGCTCCACGCACCAGATCTCCCATCTCTGCGGTGCCCCACAGGACGAAGACGATGACGGATGCCACCTCTCCGGACAGATTCCAGCCCAGTGCTCTGGTAGATCCGAAATATACGATAAATAAAAGCACCAGCTGCGGCATGATACGGATGAATTCCAGATAGACCCGGAAGATAGCTTTGACGAACCGGTTCTTCACCGTCATCAACGCTCCCACCAGAATACCTAACGGCATACTGATCAGAATAGATACGATACTGATCTTCATGGCTACCCATAATCCCTGCAGCAGACGGAGCATGTTCGTGCCTTTGAATAATACATCAATCCCCAAATCCGGCATAACGCATCCTCCTCTCCACCAGAGATCCCACGATCGATACCGGCAGCAGGATCAACAGATAAAATACCACCAGAAGGAAAAGGCTCTCGGTAGTCTTATAATACAGGCCGATCAGATCCTTTGCCGTAAACATCAGATCCATCAGACTGATGGCACTGAATACACTGGTCTCCTTCAACAGGAAAATAATATTCGCCACAAATGCCGGGATACTGGTAGACATGGCCTGGGGCAGGATCACATATCTTAGTACCTGTCCGGAGTTCATTCCCAGGCTGATGGCACTTTCATTCTGGATCGGTTCCACGGCCTCCAGACCGCTGCGGAATGCCTCCGCCATATAACTGCCACCTAAAAATGCCAGTCCTACCACACCGCAGACCTCTGCTGACATCCGGATCCCAATCTTCGGAAATCCGTAATAAATAAAAAACAGCTGTACCAGAAGCGGTGTATTACGGCTCAGCTCCACGTAGACCGCTACGATCCACCGAAGCACTGGTACTTTATAATATTGTATCGCCGCACATACCAGTCCCAGCAGAATCGCAAACAGGATTCCGATGACACCGATCTTCACGGTGAGCAACGCTGCCTTTTCATACATAGGCAGATATTTTCCTATAAATTCCCAGTTCATGTATTTCTTTCCTTTCAGGAAGCTTTTCAACAATCGTAACTATTCAGAATAGTTACACACAATTTTTTAGATTATAACAAAAGAAGTAGCCAGATGCAAGAAAAGACTGCGGCGGCAACATACGTGCCCCGCAGTCCCCTCTCTATCATTCTATTCCGATCCGTACTTATTGTGCGGTTACCTTGCCGCCTTCTACTACCAGGCTGTCCTCGTAATCCAGACCATAGGTATCTGCCAGAGTTGCCTCGTAATCTGCATGGAAGAAATTCTCTTCACCAAGGCTTGTGATCTCATCGTTGATCCAGTCAAGCAGAGTAGTATTGCCCTTAGATACTGCGGGAGCGATGGTATCAGCGCTGCCCAGGGAAGGAATACCTACGGTATAGCCTTCATTCTGCAGAGCAAATGCGATGACCTCAGTGTTGTCGTTTGCCCATGCTACGGAAGTACCGTTTTCAAAAGCTTCCTTAGCGGTTGCATAGGAATCGAACTTCTGTAAAGGAATGTCCGGATAATTAGCAATCAGATAGGTCTCTGCGGTGGTTCCGGAGATCACAATAATAGAATCATCTGCATTCCAGTTATCCAGAGTGGTGATTACATTGTCATCCTTGGATACTACGCCAAGTGCTACATTCATATAAGGAACAGCGAAATCAACTTCCTCTGCTCTCTCGGGAGTTACGGTGAAGTTAGCCAGGATCACGTCTACCTTACCGGTCTGCAGATACTCGATACGGTTGGCCGCCTCGGTAGATACGAAGTTCACATCGACACCCAGATCCTCACCGAGTCTTCTTGCATAATATACATCATATCCCTGATACTCGCCGTTCTCATCCACATAACCAAACGGATTCTTATCGGAAAATACACCGATATTGATGGTACCGCTTTCCTTGATCTCATCAAGAGTGCGGTATACAGCCTTGCTTCCAGCACCGTTGCTGCCGGTAGCTGCTGCGCCGTTATCGCTGCTGCCGCATGCGGTCAGCCCCAGTGCCAATGCTCCTGTTAATGCCAGTGCCAAAACGCTCTTCCACTCAAACTTCTTCATAATCCTTTTCCTCCTCTTCGATGTCTCATTTAAGTATCGAATCAACTTATGGGTAGGATTATATCTCCTATTTCATACTATGTCAATAGGAAAACAGTAATTTGTTTTTACTTTTTGCGAAAAGATAAAATCAATGCTATAATACTATTGTTACTTTTGATTGTAAACAGACCTTGTAACCGGAATTCCGTAAGAGATAATAAAGGAGAACAAAAGAATAATATATGAAAAAACCGATTTCACGTTTCTATCTGCTGTTGGTTCTCGTTCCGTTACTGTTACTGGCGAGCATGGGCGGCTATTACTTTCTGGAAGAAACTGCTGCAGGCAGCGATGTTGTTGTCGTTCCACAGACCCCTGCACCGCCTTCTGCCACACCGGTTCCCGTCCCTACTCCGGAGCCGACCCCCACTCCCTTCCCGGAGCATGACATTACGCTCATGGCTGTCGGGGACAACCTGATGCATCTGGGAATCGTGGCCAGTGGAAAACAGGAGGACGGAACTTATGATTTCTCCATGCTGTTTCAGGGGATTTCACCCTTCTTAAACGCGGCAGACATCCGGATCATCAATCAGGAAACTGTCATGGGCGGCAATTCCCGGGGATTTTCCGGTTTTCCCTATTTTAATTCTCCTACCGAAGTTGGGGATGCGATTGCGGATGCCGGATTCAACGTGGTTCTGCAGGCATCCAATCATACCGCGGATCAGAAGCTGGACGGCCTGTTGTACTGTGCGGATTTCTGGAAAAACAAGCACCCGGAGGTACTGGTAACCGGTATTCACGAAGACGCTTCACAGGCAGATGACATTCCGTTACTTACCATCGATGATGTCACTTTCGCCATCTTAAATTATACCTACGGTGCCAATACCGAGACACTCCCCTTAGATCTGCTGGGGCATCTGAATCTTCTGTGTGCCGT
Organism: Waltera acetigignens; assembly: GCF_025567015.1. Lineage (NCBI taxonomy): Bacteria > Bacillati > Bacillota > Clostridia > Lachnospirales > Lachnospiraceae > Waltera > Waltera acetigignens. The sequence goes on from NZ_JAOQJO010000001.1 coordinate 558,573, forward strand.
AAATGAGAAAAACGGACAGATGGACTTCACCACGCTGAACCCGCAGGTCTTAGAGGATATCTCCCGGGCAAAAGAACTGGCAGACATCGTCATCGTCTGTCCTCACTGGGGGACTGAGTATTCCTCCAAAATCTCAAGCTATCAGGAAAAATGGGCACTGGAGATGACAGAAGCCGGTGCCGATGTCATTATCGGAACCCATCCCCATGTGGTAGAGCCTGTGGAATGGATCACCGCAGAAAACGGCAATGAGTCTCTGTGCTATTATTCGCTGGGCAATTATGTGTCCACCCAGAAAAATGCTCTCAGCATGTTAGAGGGTATGGCCTGGCTGACTTTTCACGTTGCAGAGGACGGTGTCTCCATCGAGCGGAAGACCACCGGTGTGATCCCGCTGGTCTGTCAGTACACCTCCGGACCGGTACGGTTTGAAAATGTCTATCTGCTGGAAGAATATACCGAAGAGCTGGCGGCCTCCCACGGCATCCGCAATTATGCCGGTGTGGTCCTTCATCTGGAAGACCTGCAAAAATGGAGCGACGAGATCCTCGGTGATTTCGTACTCACCAAAGATCAGGCGCTCCATAATTTCAAAACCGATTCTATTAATCAATAACGTTTCTCATACCGATGATGGGACTGTAGTCCACAGCACTGATAATGACACCTTTCCGTGAATTGGCGGAATGGATGATCTGTCCGTCACCGATATACAGTCCTACATGGGTACAGCTCTTCCCTCCATTGGAACTATAACATACAATATCTCCTGGCTGAAGTTCTTCAGAACTGATACTGCGTCCGGCACCGGAATACTGTCCTCCCGGTGTACGGCTGATAGAATAGCCGAACTCCGCATAGATAAAGCAGGTGAATCCGGAACAATCTGTACCTCCTGACAGACTGGAACCTCCGTGTACATACCGGTTGCCCAGATACTGCATGGCATAATCAATGATTCCCTGTCTGAGCTCCGCATTTGAGGTATAAGTTGTAGTGGGAAGTGTGATGTTCGTGATCACCTCCGGGGCATCCTGCTCGGCAGTCTGTTCTCTTGCCTGCAATGCCTTCTGCGCGGCAATTTCCGCCTGTTCCTCTTCTATTGTCTTCGCATAGATAAATTCTTCCGAGATCGTAACATATTCCGCAGAGACATAGCCTTCCTTGCTGTCGGTGTACTGTACCTTCAGCCAGTCTCCGTCATTCTCCAGAATTTTTACCTTTTCTCCATTGTCAATGTAACCAATTCTTTTTGCATCTGTGGCAGGATCCTGTCTCACATTCAGACGGTCTGCGATAACCACAGCATATCTGGTCACATAATTGTCTACAACCTCAGCTGCTGCATCTCCATAGATGAAAAACTCTGCCTTGATATAACCCTCCACATTACCGGAGATGATCCGGAACCAGTCCTGATCCTCTCCTGCCACATCCAGGATCTGTGCCACCGCTCCGTCATAGATTTTGCCCACTACGGCACTGTCCGTGTTCGGTTCTGTCCGGACATTGACGTAATTCGTCACATTGGCGATCGCTAACGACGCATATTCATCTGCGGTCGTATCCTCTACGGAAGCTTCGTCTACCGGGACATCCTCCGGATCTGACACCCCTTCCAGTGCTCTGGGATCCTCCGTCTCGCCACCCTGTACCGCCAGCAGATCCTCTATGGTAATCTGTCCGGTAGCCGGGATCGGCTCGACACCGATCTGATGTATTTCTGCCGCATGTACTTTCTGTATCGAGGCTTCACTCTGTATTTTTAGTTCTCCGTTTCCTGCTGCCACCACCATACTGACTCCGGTGAGAGCTACCGCCAGTGCCATGAACATTCTTTTTTTCATTATAATCCCTGTTACTTCCTACAATTACTGTTTTCTGATGACATTCTGTATAATAGCACATAAAGCAGCACCCGTCCACGAATATCTCCAAATATCTCAAACTACTTAAAATACTGCATCAACTCTTCCAGATCCGTGGATGCCTTTTTAATTGTTCCTGTATCGTCCGAAATTTTGTTAACTGCTTCTGCGATATCAGATACGTTTGCCGTTACTTCCTCGTTGCTGGCTGCATTCTCTTCACTGATCGCACTCAGTTCTGTTATACTATTTATAATAGTCTGTTTCAATTCCTCCAGATTCTTCGTTTTTTCCGCAATAATTCCAGCTGTCGTAACATTAGCCTCAATAATCTGGCTCAGAGCATCAAAACCATTCTTGGCACCTCCGATGTCTGCCTGCTCTTTTTCTGCCAGTGCACGCATCCGTTCAGTTAACTCTACAGATTTATTAGATTTTTCGAGAATATCATCAGCAATTTTCTTGATCGTATCCGCACTCTGGCTGCTCTGTTCGGCGAGCTGTTTGATCTCTGTAGCGACCACAGCGAAGCCTTTGCCTGCCTGTCCTGCCCTCGCTGCTTCAATGGAAGCATTCAATGACAATAGATTCGTCTGTGCGGTAATATCAGAAATCAGTTCCACTGCTTTACTAATGGATGCAATGGCCTCATTGGTTGCCTTTACCTGTACGATCATCTCAGTAATAATGTCCGAAGAGGTATGCGAGCTTTCCAGCACCAGATTCATGGATTCTGAAGCATTACGATTGGCACGATCCATTTTATTGGAATTCTCATTCAATGTTACTGTCTCCGAATGGATCGCATTAACATTGTCCCCCATCTCCAACATCCTGGAATTAACAGTCTGTACATTCTCTGCCAGTGATGCAGCGGTTGCAGCCAGCTCGTCCACGGCCTGTCTGATCTGGTTGGTTCCCTTACTGCTTGCAGATGCCAATGTATTTAATAATTCCATGCTGCTATCCAATTGTGCAGCATGTCCATCCACCTCGGTGACAATACTGTTCAATTTATCCCTCATGCTGACAGATGCCCGGATCAGAGTGGTCACTTCACGGATCACAGATTTCACTTCAAGATTGCCTGACAGATTACCATTGGCAATTTGGTCAATATATTCTGCGGTCGTCAGTAATGGTTTTCGTATTTTGAATGACAGATAAACCATGACAGCAATAAAAAGAACATTCAGACATACTGAGCGCAGAACCAGACTTCTTAACATGTCGGATATTGCATCCTGAACTATGCTCTCCCGTTCTCCGGCAAAAGCCATTCCCAGAATCTCTCCGTCATCGGAACATACCGGCATATAATAGACATAATATTCTTCTCCCTGAATCTCTACTCCATCAGTTTCATAATCGTTACCGGCTCTGACCGTCTCCCATATCTGTGGATCAGCCTTGGTTCCTTCTGCCCTGTTCCCATCCTGATCCACAATGGAAGTAATAAATCTCTCATCCTCCATAAAAAGCGTCTGTTCAATATGCTCATCCTGCAAAGAATCTATAAACTGATAACTGATATCATCCTTTTCCAGAATATCCTCACGGATATCCCATGTGAAATACTGCTCCACTGATGTAGCACATGCTTTCAGCCGCAGATAGGTACTGTCGACCAGTTCATCTTTCATTTTGCCCGATGCATATACAGTCAGAGCAACCATCGTTGCAAGCATCGGAATGCAGCCGATCATTAAAATCACCTGCAAATACCCCATTTTCTTCTTCATTTCAGCACCCTCCTCGTTTTCTGAAAAAACTTTTTCCTGCTGTTACCCATCCCCGTACGGGCATGATGAAATATCCGCAAGTTGATCTAATTGAAAAATATCATAGCATATTTTATCAGGATCCACAACACTTCGACATTCTTGAGTTTCCGCAGTTTTATCCACAACTGCCTGTTTTTTCAGATACTATTATAAACAACTTTCAAAAAGTGCCCAAAATATAAGGAATCCTATTCCTTTTTGATGTAAAATTAAGTCACCACAACAAAACCATACTAAACAAAAAGAAAGAGGACTTCCTGGGGTTAATTTTACATCAAATACTTACACTTTGAAACGGGAAATTTTAACTTTTTCCAGAAAAATTTCCAGACATCTTTCCAGCTTTAATTGCAGTCTCCTTATATTTCACTACAGTATCCACATCCGAATGCGCCTGAAAAGCAGCTCCGGTAATCCTACCGCCCTTCCTCCTGTGTTTTCTCACCACATTTTGTCTGGAATTTTTAAAAATAAAGAATGCTTACGCCATGTAACATCGTGGTATTTCTCCAGTTCTCCGTTCCCAACGATCCGGTGTGCCAGATCAGTAGTCCGGTGTTTTCGGCATTTTCTCTTCTGCCTACTTCTGCCGTAAGCTCCACTCCCCGGGCATAGCCCCTTTCCTGCTGTACCACCGTAGGTTCCGTAACCGTCCATGCTTTTGCCGATAATATTCCGTTCTCATACCGCACCCAAATTCTGCATCCCGTTACAAAGCAGTTTGTCACGACCTCGCGGGAAATGCACTGCGCCTGTCCACGCACATACTGTATCAGATACATGGATACCGCATCGGAATGGGCCGCCGTACGGATGATCCGAAGTCCATAACCGTCCAGAGTGTCCGTGTCCGTCTTGATGCAGACATCCAGATACTGTCCGGCGCTGCCAAAACCCTGTCCGGCAGACTTTGCCGGATCGGCTTCCAACAGGACTTCCATATTCCGTTTGGTTTCCGTTCCCATCTCCGGTGCCGTGGTCGGCGTATAGCGGATCCTGGCCCCCTGCATTCCCTGATAGAGCCCTTCGCCCTTACTGCCGTCCCCTGTTGCACCGTAGTGCCAGGAGACCTGCGTCTTTTCCCGGTCCCACTTTTCAAAATCACAGGTATCCGCCGGACGCTTCGCATCAAAATTCCATACACCTTTTTCGTTTCCGGTATGGCTGTAAAGAGGAAGGTTATGAAAATCTGTCCAGATCCTGTCTGTTTCCACATCTTCCGGCGAAATAGCTTTTTCATAAAAGCACTGCACTGCTTCCCCGTATTCGCTGCGATTCGTTCTGGGTCTTATCTGTGCGAAAATATAATATCCCACATCATCTCCGGTGAGGGCATAAACTTTCTCCGGCTGATCCGGTTGGGAGATCGCCGTCACGATTTTGTCCTCTCCCCGAATGTTTCTGCTTCGATACCAGATAATATCCGAGCAGTCATTCTCCGCTTCCGTAAAATCATAAGACAGCCGCAGCATTTTGCCTTCAAGACAGATCACCGGATTGCCCGTAAGCCTTGGTGCCGCCACTTTCCGGGGATGAATTCTGACATACGCACCGGTCTGCAATCCCTCTTTGGTCTGCGCCGTGAGTACTACTTCCGTCTCATGGTCTATATTACTGTCTTTCAGTTGCAGCAGACAGCTCCCCTCCGACACACGCTGTATTTCTATGGAGTCTGCACTGTCTCCTTCTATTTTAAAATGTATCTCACACTTCCTCTCACGCCCATCAAAGGTCAGGCATTTTCCCTTTATATTTATGGAAGATCCGCCTGCTTCCAGTTCAAAAGCCTCTGACTCCAGCAGAAGCTGTGTAGGAATATCTGTTTTTCCGGCAAAGCGGATCACTTCTCCGTTCCCCAACGGGTCCCAGTCGTCTTTCCCGCCCAGCAGATTATAGACATTGTAGATCGTTTCTCCATCCTTACGGATATAGTAGGCCTCTGCCAGCATCTTTTCGTCAATGTCCACCGTATGGGAATCTGCAACCTCCGGAGGCGTAAACCGGCTTTCCGGATATGTCACATTCGCCTGATAGCACTTCAATGCTACGGAAGGATATTTCGTCCACAAGACCGCAACTTTGGTGTCCGGCAGACCTGCGAAGTTGCTGTCGATCAGTGCGATCTGTCCTCCGACTTTTGTAAAATACTGTGCGTGAGTCTCCCCATCCTGTGGATATTTACAATGAAATGTACAGTTTAAGAATACCGCTCCCGTACCGGAAGCCTGATAGATCGGCATTCCGCTGTAAAAATCAAACTCACAGTCCAGGTACACTGCATTTCCATTCAGAGCATCGTCCGTCTGTTCAAAATGACAATGTTCATACAGGCTTCTGCCCGCACCACATACGGGATACAGGTTCAGACGACTGACAAACCGGCAATTCTTCGCATGGAACTTATCGGCATTCGTATCCGCCAGCTGTGCCTGCGTAATGGCTTCTGTCCTCTTTTTCACAGACTGCGCAGGATCCAATGCATAATCCAGATCCACACAGCAATAATTCCCCAGAGTCAGGTTTTCCATCTCCAATTGTTCCCCGGAAAAATGGAACAGAGTATAATTCCCCTTCGCTCCATGGTCGTTCCCCCGATTGGCGGCAATCACCACATCCTCCGGGTTCTCCGACAGCCCCACCAATTTCAGATTTGCGCAGTTTACCTTGCATCCGTAAGGGTAAAGATCCTTCGGATCCTCCCTTACGATCACCGCCTCCGACTGCGGATCCTCCAGCCAATAGATGCCGGGAGCAATGTAGACCGTCACCGGGTGTTCCACAGTTGCTGCGTTTAGTGCTCCATCCGACAGGACTTCTCTGATGTTATTGTAAGTGTATGGATTTTTCTGTACTTCCTCGTTCGCAAGCCTGCTGTCCAGCAGGAGATGACAGGAATCGGGGTTAGGTTTTATCATAAATGTTTTTCCCTTCCTCAGAATAAAATAAGTGACCGATTACTTTTTACTATAGTAAACGACCACTTATTTATCAAGAGATTAAGTTATTAATATCCTACCATAGAAGTAAAAATTATGGTGGGAAGTCATGAAGAATTGTATCATGCTATGGAAAAATGACGCTGTTGATCTTGCCATCAACAACCAGAGAAGAGATTTTTCGGATGCGTATAATAATGAAGTGCTGGCAGAAAGTAAAATTTATATTGAACTTTCCTCCAAAAATCCACTCAGTAAATTAAGTTCCCTGGAAACCGAAGATTTAAAAAATACCCCCTGCATTCTTGTCATCAACCAGACCGGACAGCAGGATACCGCTTGTAAGGAACCAGGTTCCTGTCAAAAAAACATATTGTGCCTTCTGGGAAAAAGATAATTCCGAATATTATATCGAAGAATTTGCAGATATTCTCAAATCCTGCTTTTAGGGATATATATAATTATCCTGCTTGCCTTTTTCACACTTCTAATAAACCACTGCTGCCAGAATGATATATACCAGAATCGACACCATACAGTACATAGAATTGGTTGTTGATACATAGGCACTGCCCTCTTCCTTTTTCAGAAAAGTCTGCATGCTGAAAGTGGCCGGCGCCGACATATAGGAAATGATGGCAAGATTCAACAGCATGTTATCTCCTATCCACAAATGCACTGCCCACAGCACTCCAATTGCCATAAGTGTCTGTAGCAGAACTCTCATCAGGATTGTCTTCAGGCATGGCCGGATCAGTTCCTTTGTCAGTTCCATGCTATATCCCACAACGATCAGGATGATTGCTGTCACGGATGTGGTAAGGATCCCTTCCACCGCCAGATATGCACCGCCGAAGGGACTGTCGATCAGGCAAATCACCACCTCGGACAGTCCTGCCAGGATTCCAAGCACACTTGCAATAAATGCCGGTGTGTGGAATGCACTCATACATAGTTTCTTTGCATTGATCTTCTCTCCGTTTTCCACCTGTCCCAGCATCCCCATATAGATGCTGAATCCAAACAAAAGTCCTGCAATATCCAGTACTGCGATCTGTGAGAGATTTTCCTGCCCGCACAGACTGGTATACAAAGGATACGCCATGAGGCCACCCTCATATACACTGACCATAAACGGCAGGTACTTGCGGTATTCTCCGTTCATAAGCGGCTTCAACAGAAATCCTACTCCGAAAGATACCACCAGCATAACGAACATAATCCCCACCAGTTTCCAGGTCTTCACACTGTAATCCGCTGTGGCCAGTGCATGAAAGATTGCCACCGGAAGCATGATATTGGTTACCAGCAGTTTCATATTATCTATTCCGCTTTTGGTAAGTAACTTTAATTTTCTGCATGCCATACCGAGAACCAGCATGACAAGTACCGGCAATATAATTTCTAATATTCTCATTTGTTATCCCTTTCCGAGGTATCCTATACTTTTTATTTATTATACTTCGATTTTCCTATCCTGTATATTATGTATCCCGGAAGTTTTGTAGAAATGTTTTAGAATTGATGTAGAAATGTTAATGCCAGAATTCGGTCTCCATTTCAGATATGCAAAAAGGCACTGTATCTCAATTTTTTTGAAATACAATGCCTTTTTTACAACACAATCTTACCCAAAGAAATTATACTTGTTAGCCTCAAAAGCTTCCATATAGGTTGCCCCATTGGAACCATACCGGTTGGATGCGCTGACCACATTTTCGGAAGCATTCTTATTGATGTGCTCACCGAGAAATCCTATTTTGGGGGCGATGCCATTCTCTCCTCCCAGTACCTTCTGTAAGGTATCCGCATCCGCATTCCGGAATACTTTCTCGTCCACGATCAGGCTTCCGTCCTTTGCCTGACTGATTCCTATACTTTCCAGTGATTCTTTACTGCCCGCTGGAATGTTTTTTAACTGTTGCTGGTAAAATTCATTCATGATTCCGCCGGTGGTCTTAAGCTGCTTCATGGTAGCATTGTACGCTTCCACCATTTTGTTCACATCACTCAGGATGTCCGTGGTGTCTCCGCTCTCTTTTGCCTTGTCGTAGATGGAATCCTTATCGCTGCCTGCAAGCTTTGACGCAGATTGGCTCAACTTCTCCGACAGATCCTCCAGCTTTGCATAATTATTTTTCCTCAGAATGTCCGTGGCACCGGTACTTGTGGTGTTCATGCTCTTCCCGATGGTTCCCAGCAGGTTCTGGGATGACTTGTTATTGATAATGTCCAAGAGCGACGTTCTCTGAATGGGAATCCCGCTTTTTGCTGCGGAATTTGCCAGCATTTGGGTTGTGATCCTCATTTTGCGACCTCCTTTGATCTGCAATTTTTTCTCTCTGTCTTCTATATCGCCGCTTTTCTTTCACCCTTAATATGTCTTGTAACGAACCGATCTTTTCATGTAACGAAACATCAAAAAATCAGCAGGCCCATCACCCGCTGATTCCTTTCTGAAGCATCACCGCTTACACTTTTCTCAGATACTTCATGTATGCGGTGACAAAGTCATTGTATTTCTGTTTTGCTAAAAATACGCTCTCACCGTTTTTCAATTCTATGTTGCTGTTGTCATACCGGGCCACCTCCTGCAGATTCACAAGAAATCCCCGATGGGAGCGGAAAAAGCGATCTCCCAGCTTCTGCTCCAGCACTTCCATTTTTTCATAAAAACAGTAGGGCTCCTTCTTTGACTTGGTGTGCAGCATAATTTTTCTGGCCTGGTTCTCGGCATAGAGGATATCATCCACAGGAATCCTGACATAGTTGCCGCCTACTTTTATAACCAGCGGTTCAACATTCTTTTTACTCCGGATCTGGCAGATTGCCCTGTCCATGACTTCTGTGAACTTCTGCTCATCGATAGGCTTCAAAAGATAATGAAACGCCCCCACATCATAGCCTTCAAACACATATTCACGTAAGGCCGTCACGAAGATAATCAGTGCATCCGACCTTTCCCGGATCTTTCTGGCCGTCTCCATGCCGTCCGGTTCCGCCGCATTCTGCTCCCGGTTCAGGGAAATATCTAACAGGATCAGGTCAAACGCCGTCGGATCCGCCAACAGTTCTCCGCCGTCGGCAAACAGTCGGATTTCCCCCTCCGTACATTTCTTTACCAGCCTTTTCAGGTATTCTCTTATGGGCTGTTCATCGTCACATATTGCTATTTTCAGCATTCGTCTTCTACTCCCCCGGATCTTATTCCATTCAAACATTTCCTTTTTTATATCGCCACTTTTCCTTTGAAATTCAATCCTATGTAACGAAATGCGATTTTTGTGTAACGAAAAAATCAGCGGGTATATAGCATCCCAAAAGCTCTGCGATTCCGGTCAGCATTAACTTGGTTTCAAATAAGTCCCCTTTATCCTCTAAAAAGAGGCTTCCTCCGTATTTCTCTGCGGTCCGCTTCACAGAGCGAAGTCCTCTTCCATGCTTTCTGGTATCTGTTTTTTCCGTCTGAAGCTTGGCATTATTTCCTGCCCTCTTACTATTTTTCATATGCAGCAGAAGATTGCCACTCTGATATTTCAACTGAAAATGAATATATTTTTTGCCCTGTTCCATTTTGTCACAGGCTTCTATGGCATTATCAAAGAGATTTCCGAACAGGATACCCATATCTCCGTCTGCCACCAATATCTTTTTCGGTACAAAGGTTTCTATCCCGATCTCTATGTCATGCTGTCTAGCCTTTCCTGCCTTGACCTTTAAAATGGAATTCAGCACCGGATTGCTGGAGTACACTTCTTCATCCGCTGTTCTAATATCCTGTAACATTCCTTCTATCATCCTTCTAGCTCCGGAACTGCCCTGTTCTTCTGTGGTATCATACACCGCCAGCAATTGATTCTTCATATCATGTCGGACGGCATTGATCTTGTCCACATATACTTCCAGTTCCCGATAATACTCTTCCTTATAAGCTGCTTTCTGTCGGTCCATTTCCTCTTCCCGTCTCTTTTCTATTACTTCTGTATACTTCTCCATCATGAGAAACACCAGATAATTGCAGATAAAAATGGTAAATATAACCGCCAGACATAAAACTACCAGTTCCCCACTGATGGAGCGTTTGGCAATCTCTATCAACAGAATACAGCAGACAATGCTTGTAAACGGGATGCAGCAGAACAATCCTGCCACCGTGCGCGGAAGCATAGAAAAAGACAGCTTCTTTCCTGTCTTTTTCCGGCAGAAAATTTCTACCACCGTAAGCCGAAGCATTTCCAAGATAAACGCCAACAGAAAGTAACTGACCATTTCATCTCTCCCCCAAACTCCTACCACTGCCATATGTAGTACATACCCTATGGGTTCTGTCACAAAATTAATTCCAACATAAATTAGTACGGCAAAAATCCGGGAACGACCTGCTGCCCGGTACTGTAGGCTGAACAGCCACAATATCATTACTGTATTTAACAGATTACACACAGGATTGCCCAGGGAGTTGACAAAGCTGCTGATGCCTGCACAGATACCCATAATCAGCACAGACAGCTCCAGCCCCGTTCTCCTGTTCCCGATATAAGCCTCTAAAAACCTGCGGTAAATCAGCATTTCAAATAAGTTTAGAAGGAACCGGACTCCATACAGCATCATCCGCACATCCCTCCCTGTACAAATTCATAATGCCGCATGGCAAGCTCCCGTCTGTATCCCTTTGTAATATGCAGTTTCTCCCCGTTTCGCATAATGGCAATCTCGTTGTCCTTCCGGTCAAGGTTATACAGATTGATGATATACGAGCTGTGGATATGCACAAAGGACTTGGGATTTAACTGTTTCCAGATTTCCTCCAAGGTCATGTTTGTCTTATATACATCTTCAAAAGTGTGAATGAGTGCCTGTCGGCCTTTCTTCTCAATGTAGAGAATCCGGTCATATTTCAGGCTGTATCGACTGGCTCTGTAACCAAAAGAAAAATGTTGACTTGTAATATTCAGATAGGTGGCTGCCCTCTCCAATATCTGCAGCAGCTTTTCATCCGATATGGGTTTTTCAATAAAATCAAAGGTCACTACATCAAATACATCCTTCATGTATCTGGTGTAGCTGGTCAGGAACACAAACAACGCCCTGCTGTCTTTTTCCCTGATACTTTTTGCAAGTTTCAGTCCATTCATTCCCGGCATCTCAATGTCAAGGATGTATAAATCATACGGACTGTTCTCTGTTTTCAGTATCTCCATAACAGTGGAAGTCGAATCAAAATAACTGCATACAAGGTCATACCCCTGTATACGGCAGAAACACCCCTTTATTCTCTCCAATTCTTTTGGATTGTCATCACAAACAGCAATCCTCATAATGTAAATCCCTCCCTATACATCTTTGTACAGGCAGGAATGTGGTTTACTTCGGCTGGAGCATCAGTTGTCCCATGTAGGCAAGCATTCTTTCGATGAATCGGTTTCTTTCTTCCCTGTCGCAGTTCGCAAGAAACAGTTCCACATCAAAAGTCTGGTTCTTCTCTCCGGTAATCAGATAGGTCGGGGCAATCCGGTATCTCTCATACAGTGTCAACAGCTTATCTGTGCTTAATCCGTATAGTCCCCTCTCCAGCTTCTGATAATGTCCTGCATCCACACTCAGCACTTCTGCAAATGCCTCCTGTGTATATCCCATGTTCTCTCTGACGGTCTGCAGCCTTTTTCCAATCTGTACATTTATTAACTTCTGTTCTTCTGTCATGATCAGCACCTCGCTTTCATGCTAATCATAACAACGCAAAACACCCTGTAACACTTTGCTACACAACTTGCAATTAGTTGTTTTGCAACTTAATCCTGTATATGCAAAGGGAGCAATGAACAAATCGTTCATTACTCGCCTTCTTAACTTCTTTACATAATAACCACTAGATTTACTTTATTAAAACATTCTCTATCTTTTGACAAAGCCATATGATTTTAGTATCGCATCCCAATCATCACGAAACTTCTGATAGTTTTGAAAAATAGGTGCATCTTTTTCAAATTCGCTCTGCCAATCTAGCATATATCTTGTTGCATCCAAAAGAATATTTTCATCATTCCTTTCAAATCCTTTTGTCAACAGAAATGAATATTTTTCATATTCCTCCGGTGCTTTTTCTTTCATAAGTTCGCCTGCACTGACATAACCGTATTTTAATCTAATGTCACTTCCCTGCTCTATTCGATGTAGACTTCCCGCCGTCTGCAAAGATTCTTGTAAAAATGCAATCTTTTCTTCATCCTTTAAGGCTTTCAACCCTTCACTGGATATTTCCACCTTGACCACTTCTTCATGAATCTTATTTTCCGGATTGCTTAATTGCATCCAACTGTTTTTTATCGTTCCCATTCCTAAAATACTGTCCTCCAACACTTGCCGGATTATAATTGCTACTAACATTCATCGACATATCCGTGTCCTCCTTTATTTGAAATCCTTTTCTTTTTAAGCCTTTATTCCTTTGAAACAATAGATTTATTCGCTTTATTTCTTATACTGAAAAATCAAATCGGCTTCCAATATTACTTTCTTCTTTTACTTTGTTCCAGTCAACTTCATTGATTTTGGCTATAAGCTCATCCATAGAGGAAGCAGAAACGATTGTCCTTTTTACCGGCTCCTGTTCCTTCTGTGCCGCTTTTTTCTCTACAGATTTCTTTTCCTCTGCCCTTTTCTCCCTTGCCGCTTCTATATGATCTCTCTGCTGTTTTGACATTTTCTCCAATTCAGCAAACATTGTAGTAGAACCATCTTCATTGAACGAAATGGCAATTTTAGAAATAGCAACATCATTATTCTGCTTTCCAAAGGCTCGCTCATATCCATATTTCTCATTGATTGCTTCTGACATACGGACCGCACCTTGAATTCCATTAATTTGCTGTTTTTTGTATTTCTCACCAGAAGCCATTTTCTCTAATTCTTCTGCGGAAAACATAACTGTAAACTCTTTTGTACTGCGGGAAAGCAGCTCCTTTGCATCTTTCCCATCCTCATATACCATGATGTCCATATCCCCATAGGTTTTCCTAATTTCATCTAAAACATTTTTTGCCACAGTTGAAAGTTTTGGCTCTTTAATCTCACTGTTGAATTCCTTAAATTCCACTTGTCTTGAATTGCTCTTTGCCACATTCTTTTTAGTGGTATCATTTGTGTTTTGTGTCACATAATTGTTATATGAATTGCTTATACCTGTCATTGACATATCCGTGTCCTCCTTTGAAATCCTTTTCTGTCCGTTATTCTCACTCAACCTTTTTCCCAAACTTATAATTACTTGGATATTCCAAATTATAAATATCCTCTCCATACGGAATATCCAAAGTATGATTTTCACTTAAAATATATTCCTTATCGCCAATCTTAAAAATGTCTCCGGCTTCATATTCATCAAGTAAAATGCCACCAGAAGTCAAATTCTTGTATCTTGCATCATATCGTTCCTTAGACTGAATTGGGCTTGTTGTTTTAGTGGCAGAATAAAATTGAGTTGCTTCCCTATCTCCCATCTTTACAGTGAAAAAGCCGTTTTTTATCCCTGCATTTTCCATATAGCCTCTTATTTCTTCATCTGAATAAGACAACTGAACATATACAGGGTCTTTTGTCATCATGTAATTCCAAAAGCTCGCATACCTTTCCAACACCGGATCATAAGGTTCACCACGCATAATCTCGGAAACAATAGAGCCTATCCCCTTATTATCTGTGTATAAACAATGCTCCTGTCCGTCACCGGAAACATATTTAAAATACTTATTCTTCCCAAAGTCAATGATATTATCTTCTGCCTTAATTTCATTCAGACAAGCTCCACTGATTTTAGGTATCTGCTCCGCTGTAAAAAATGTTCCTCCGCATTCGTATATATCTCCCTGTTTTCGCACCTTAGAAATATCATTATTCATAGCAGCTAATACGCTACCCGGAATCATTTTTCTTCTTTGTCCCGCTGAAATTGTATATGTACCTGCATCATATGTTGTACTTCTGACAAACAAATCCTTTTTCCCGCTTTGACCAACATTTTGCTTATTAAGCAAGATATTCGTCAGGCTCTGTCTTCTGTTTAAGGATTGTAGTGAATTACTAAAACCAGAAAATCTAATATTCATAGAACCACCTTGTCTTCCTTTACCTGAAATCCTTTTTTCTATATCTTTTGACAACAATCCATTCTACATATTCATTAACTCACTCAATTTCTGTAATAATGAAGATTGCCCAAACGATAAATGCTGTAATTTTACTGTACCTTTTTCCTGATATTGTTTTATATATTGCTCTTTTGCATTCTTTATATTTTCTTCATATTCTTCAATATCCTTTTGAGAAATATCCGGAATATGCCCTAAAAACTGTTCTCGTCCTGCTGCGATTCTAACATTTGCTGTTTCCCAGTTGATTTTTTCTTCGTATGCTTCATCCAGCCATGCTATTTCCTGTTTCTTTGTACATGGAGTGCCATCGAGATTATAGTACTTATCTTGACTATTCACATATTTCTTTTCTATTTCGGAAAAACATTTTGCATAGGCATATCCACAGGCATTTGCAATATCAGAATAATCATAGCTTCCCTTTTCTTCTCTGACTGTTTTCAGTGTCCTTGAAATAGTGTCAAAAAGAGGTGCTATGCCTGGCTTAACTACCGTATGTTTTGCACGGTCTTTTACATCATGCACTCCAAATCCGTAACACATATTTCTGCCCTCTGCGGAAAAATTCACGGTATCTCTGTCTTTATGTACATTTGAACTGCTTTTTTCTGCATTTATGTGTTCCCGCATTTCAGAATTTATTTTATATCCATCATACTGAAACGCCTTACTCTGCCTACTGTAAACTTCCAACGACATATCCGTGTCCTCCTCAGATTTTCGTATCTAATGTAGATAATAAATCTACATTATCGTATTCCGCTTGAGTATATGCTCTTACCACTGAACTACTGTTTTCTGACATTTCACTAATATACTCATCTCTATCTTTGCGTTTCTCACGCAATTCTTCCAAATATTCTTCATCTCTTTTTCGTTTCTCACGCATTTTCTCTAAGTATTCTTCTTGCTCACGTTTTTTGTCCCGTCTACTTTTTGCTGCTTTTTGTTGATTTTGTGTACTCAATACATCTGAACTTTTATTTGACGAATTAGCTGTTCTCATACCACCACATGAAGATTGCCGATTTCCATTAGCATCATATGTAACTGTCCTGCCTCCCAACTCTACACCGTCACGCTTTGCAAAAGAATATACTTGTGAATTTGCTGCAACCTCTCCGGATAAATTCCATTCTATTTCTTTTGCGAATTCCGGATCATTAGCCATTTTTTTCAAACAGTCATAAGAAAGATTTACGACCACTTTATTGGAATTGCAAGGCACAACACCGCCGTTGGTATTAAAACTTATTTGCGGAAACTTTTTACATAATTTTTCATAATATTCTTCCACACTATTAGAATTGCTTGTCTTTCTTGCACTATCCGCATAGCCTGTTGCATAGTTACCGTAATTATTTGTAATCTCCATTGACATATTGATATCCTCCTTTTGCCATCATTCTGTATATAATATTTCCTAAGTTTTATATAGCTTTTCCGTAATTGCATCTGCCGCTTGTCCAGAAATCTTCTGTTGGTACATGAATATGTCCGTCCTCACCAATCGGATACTCTCTGCCAAATACCATAATTTTATCGCCGACAGACTGATTATTCAGCCATGTATTTTTGTTATACATATCAATCCTATCCAACGCTCTTTTTTCGGTATATATTTCACCATCATCTGCCATATAGTATACTTTTTCTTGTCCATCAACAGATACGCGGAACTTGCCCGGAGTAATTCCTACATTTGCTAGTACATTTTTTACTGTTTCTCTGCCTAACATATGCAGTCCTCCTACCGAACCCTTTGCCAAACTACTGATAACAGACATTGTTGTTGCTGTGTTGCCTCTGCACTCTGGAGAGACATTATCACGGTCATTTCCTAACACACTTTCTGAAAATGCCCTGCTTATTGTTTTTCCATTAAATGCACAAGCATATGCATTTCCGTCAATCGCTGTATATGAATAATAACTACTTGATGTTAAACAGAGCTTATTTCCCTTTGCCGCAAGAGCAGAGAGGGAGTTGACATTAATCCTTGGTACTGCTGATTGAGGAATTGCCTGTCCTCCTCCATCGCTTCCAAAATAAAAATATCCGTTGAAGCTAGTGTCAGCACTTACTGCCTCATCGAAAAAATTTATGGCATCCAACAAAGTATTTGAACTACTTCTATTCTGATTATAAAAAGTAAGGCGTTCACCGCTTACATTTACCAAATAATTCAATAGATTTTTTCGTGAACCACCTTGCAGCAAATTTGATTGCATTCCCTTATGAGAATTTATGTAATTAAACTGTTTTGCCGTCACTCTTGCCATGCTATATTGTCCACTAAATCTTATATTCATTGTCTGCCTCCCTTTTAAGCACTACGCCTTTACATCAAATCCGGTCACTCCTTCTCCCGTACTTGTAGACATCGCAGATATTATTGACTTTGTAACATTTTCCACGCCGTTTCCTGTAGCAGAAATGCTTATCTCATTTGCACCAGTTTTCGCAATCTGTTCCTCTGCCTGTGCTTTTTCAGCACGTTTCTTTGCGGCTTTTTCTTCTGCCGTTTTCTTTTCAGCCCTTCTCTCAGCCGCCTTTTCTTCTGCCGTCTTTTTCTCCTTTGCCTTTCTTTCCGCATTTTCTCTTGCTATTTTACCGTCAGAATCACTTGTGCCGGATACAGTTGCTGTAATATTACCATTAGCATCTATCGACCATGTTTGGTTCGTTACTGTTCCCAAACAGCTCGTTAATGTTTTTTTTGCACAGTCTGGAATAGCCTCTAGATTTTCTTCCAAATATTTTGCCTTTTCCGGATCATTCATGCACTTCTTTAGAAAGGCACTTGATACAGTTACCGTTGTTGGAATACCAGACATTGATGTTTTTCCCGTATTCATATAACTGTATTTTTCCTGCAAATATTTAGAGTAGTCGTTTACATTACTGAAGCCTGTCTTAATCTGTGCAGTTTTGGTTACACCATGTGTTGAGGTCTTCAACTCCACTGTACTTGTTTTTACTCCTTTTTCTTCTTCGTTCTTACTCTCGGTACTGCCTGTCTTTTTTGCAGCATTTGCATAACCCGTTATATAGTTACCGTAATTATTTGTAATCTCCATTGACATATTGGTATCCTCCTTTTCAACATCCATTTTTACTGTTGTTTCTGCAACATCACAGTTACTTTGAATCTATTCCCTTTTGCCTCTATATTTACTGCCCCGAAATAACGTTCCGCCAGTTCTCTCACATTTCTAAGTCCCACTCCATGCTCCATCAATATTTCCGGCAGTTCTGTCTCTTTCATGGTTCGGGGAAGTCCGTCCTCTGCCTGCTGTAATATTCCATCAAAACTATTTTCCACCGTAATCAGCAAGAAGTTATCTTTCCGTTTTAGTGACAGCCTAATATACCGTTTCTCCTTCTCTATCTTCCGGCAGGCTTCGATTGCGTTATCCAGCAGATTATTCAAAATCATTCCCATGTCAAAAACGGATATGGTATCACTGTCCCGATAGTCAAACTTCACATCAAATAAAATTTCTTCCCTAATGGCTTTCTTGTATTTGTCATTGATAAGCACATCTGTAACGGCATTTCCGGTTGCATATTTGTAATCCAGTTCCTCAATAGTTGCGTCCAGCTTTTCTATGTAACGGTCAATTTCCTCATACTGATCTCTTGCCGCCAGACCTTTAATGTTGGTCATGTGATTTTTCATTTCATGCCGTACTTTGCGAATACTGCCATAGAAATTCTCCGCTTCCTCCAGGCGGAGTTTCATCGCCTTAATCTGCTGCTGTTCCACGAAATAGTTTTCTTTCTCTCTTTGCAATTCCCTGTATTTCTGATAAATCGTTATTGCTGCCAATTCTCCTAAAAACAGTAATACCGCAATCAACGGAAGTTTCCAGAGCAGTTCTTCTTTTACCTGAAATAAATCAAATACTTCATTTTTAATTTTTACGATGCTTATATTTATAATTACCTCTGCAAATAAGCCACCCGCTACATTCAATACCGAAAGAAACCACACATCATACCAACTCATTTTGTTGAATGAAATTACTATTTTCCACACAACCGTCAGCATAAGAGCAAACAATACGATGTATAATCCAAACAACAATATTTGCGTATATACCAAATACAAATACATATTTTCTATATAATTTTCACTGCTACTATCCAATAACTGAAATACAGAATTATTCACATATTGAAATACACTATTGGCAACTGACAAACTGAAAGAACGCAGTCCATAAAACAAAGTAAGAATAAATACCGGTTTCTCGCAATGCTTTTTATATCGGACAATACTGTAAGTCAAAATGGCAATAGCCGATATTATCAGCCGCCCACTTGTCGGCAAACTTGATATAAATCCCAATCCAATATTTAAGAGCAGTAACACACTCCCTATCATCATGGACATTTTTTCTTTTTTATTTTTACAAAAAATGTTCCAGAGAGCATAGAAAAATATCACATCTGCTATCACGATGACCATTCCTGCCACATTGGAAAACATCTCAAACCCTGACTGGCTCATTTAACTCTCCTCCGAAATGTATTGCAAATATGCTTTTACAAAATCCTGATACTTGTACTTTGATATAAGCAGCTTGTTTCCGTTTTTCATACATACCTCTGTACGGTCATAGCCTTCTATCTGTTTCAGATTTACTAAATATCCTTTGTGAATGCGGAAAAACTCCGGATTCAGTTCCTGCTCTAAGTCACTTATTTTTCCCCAATGCTCTATTTTCTTATCTTCCAGACAGATGAATATTTTATGATTGCTGCTTTCTATGTAGAAAATATCATCTGCCTTTATGGTCTGCATATTTGCACCATTTCCAACAGTGATTTCTTTTCCTGTTTTATCTTTCTGCTCTGTCAAATATTGATATTCCCGCACTGCCTGTGTAAAGACATTCACAAAATCCTTTTTCTTTATCGGCTTTACTATATACTGGAACGCATTGACCGAAAACGCATCCGGCATATACTCGGAGTATCCTGTCACAAAAATAAGCAAAGGCAGACTGCCCCATGCCGCCTGTTCCTTATCTGCTTGTATCTGCCGAAGCTGCTTTGCCACGCTCATACCATCTATATCACCCATTGCAATATCAAGAAACAGTACATCTATTTTTTCACTGTTCTCTTTTTCTGCCTGCAATAATTCTTCCCCGGAAGCATATTCTGTGATCTGACATTCCTCATTCTGCTGCTCTATCAGCTTTCGGATATATGCCCTCACATTTTCTTCATCATCACAAATCCCAATATGCAAAATTTCCACCTCCAGACTGCTCTTTTTCTACACTTATATTATCGTCAAAAATCACAAAAAAATTTTATTTATTGCGTAACTGGACATAAAAAATATTTAAAAAGGCTATTTAGGTCCCAAAAGCTCTCTCTTGCGAGAGAGCTTGGTCTGCACCTGTAAAGTCAAGGTTGTTTTGGTGTAAATAGCATAAAAACGACAAATTCCATACAAAAAATTTCCCAAATCAGAAATTTTTGTACGGAATTTACTTATTTTGCTTATATAGCGAAAATGGAGACTTTTCAAACGGTAAAATTCCACATTTTTGTATTTTTTTCGTCCAAAACGGCGATTTAAATACAAACAAGATTTCCACTGACTGTCCCGATGCAACGCTCACAAAAAGAATTACTATCACTCTGCGAACAGTTCCTTCTTCCGTTCAATCATCTCATCGATTTTCTCGATATAAAGCCCTACATCCTTGACATTATCGCATCTTTCGATCCGTCCGTCGGGGAAGACACGCTTGGTGATGCTACCGGCACCCAGAGCCACGATGGTCTGTTTCTCCTCCATGATGAGGATGTTGTACAGGCCGTATTTGCCGGGACGGGCGTAGCCGGTGTTCTCGAAATTACCGGACATATTCTTCTGTCGGTAGAGATAATACGGCTTCATTCCAAGCTTTTCAGCTCCCGCTGCCGCGATCTTCATGGTCTCGTCTGTGTTGTGGAGCATGGAGACGCCGTTCTCCTGGATCCACTGGTTCAGACGGGATGCACGTTTGATGGCCAGGGAATGAACGGTCAGGCTGTCCGGGGCCAGCTCCACGATCTTTTCGATGGTGCGCTGTACATCCGCCTCCAGTTCTCCCGGCAGTCCCAGGATCAGATCCATATTGATATTGTCGAAGCCGACCTCTCTCGCCAGCTTATATGCCGTAAGCACTTGTTCCACGCTGGCTTTTCTGCCGATAATATCCAGTGTCTCCTGCTTCATAGTCTGGGGATTCACGGAGATACGGCTGACCTGGTGACGATGCAGTACCTCCAGCTTCTCTCTGGTGATGCTGTCGGCACGACCGGCTTCCACAGTGAATTCCTTCACGGTAGAGAAATCAAACTTGGACTTTAATGCCGTGATCAGACGGTCCAGCTGCTCCGGTTCCAGTGTGGTGGGCGTACCACCGCCGATATAGACGGTATCCAGTACCTTATCTTTAAAATTCTCCGCCACATAATCCATCTCTTTGATCACAGCGTCCACATAGGCATCCACCTGCCTGCGGAATGCAGCGATCGGATAAGAGGTAAAGGAACAATAGAGACAGGTTGTAGGGCAGAACGGAATCCCAATGTACAGGCTGTAACCACCTTCGTAATGAATCTCTTTTAACAGATCCCGCTCTCTCTTCGCAATATCGATTCCCAAAAGTGCCTTCTCTTCGCTGACATAATGGCTCTGCTCCATGAATTCTAAAATCTCTGCATCGCTTCTGCCCTCATCCAGCATACCGTAGGCGATCTTCGTGGGACGGATGCCGGTAAGGTTTCCCCATGGGAGTTTCTGCCCGGTCACCTTGCTTAAGGTGCGGTACAGGAAACGTTTCAGACCGTTCTTATACCCATCTGCAAGGTTTTCTGTCTCTGCATCCCACAGAAAATCCTCTTCTCCCACACGGATCTTCGCTCCGGTCTCGGCCAGTTCGATTTCCAGACTGACCTGCGGTTCCAGCTCTGCCAGCTTCTCCGGTTTTGTCTCCGGGGTGATGACCGTGACCTGGTCCTCCGCATAAAAAGCCTTCACCAGAGAATGTACATCATATTCATAGTTAGGATGGGATAATTTCACTACTTTCATTGTAATCTCCATTCCGCAGACGATTCCTTTCGTCGGAGGAATCGCGAATCAAACAGGCACAGAGATAACTCTTTCTGTGCCCGAATATATTTCAGTATTGTAACTATTCAGAACCCTATTAGCAAAACGGATTATATTTCTTCTCATGTCCGATGGTGGTGCTGTCGCCGTGTCCCGGATAGACTACCGTATCCTCCGGCAGAGTAAACAGCTTCTCCTTCACCGAACGCACCAGCGTACTCATACTGCCGGTGGGGAAATCGGTTCTTCCCACGGATTCCTGGAACAGGGTATCCCCGCAGATTAAGAACCCTCCCTCTGGGAAATAATAGCTGACACCGCCTGCGGTATGTCCGGGCGTTGCCAGAACTTTGATCCGGATGCCATCCAGATCCAGTTCCTCGCCATCCTTCAGATACACATCCGCGGTGACCGTTACCGGGCGTCCCATATCTTTCGACAGGTTGCTCTTCGTATCCAGAAGAAACTTTTTCTCCGCCTCCCCGGCATATATTTTCACGGGGTTCTCTCCATGATCCCCGGCATAGGCATCCGCTGCCGCCTTCAATTCCTCACAGCCACCGATATGGTCGAAATGTCCATGGGTCAGAAGGATCGCTGCTGTATGTAGTCCGTGCTGCCCAAGCGCCTCCTCAATTTTCTCTCCATGATCCGCGGGGTCGAATACCAGCACTTTATCACTGTTCTCTCTGTATACAAAGTAACAGTTGGTCTGATAGATTCCCAGCGTCATATGTCCGATACGGATATTGCTCATAATAATCTCACTTTCTGTTTCCCGACAGGTTCCGCCGTTTTCCGGACATCACCTTATCAGCCTGTGGTTCTCTCGATGTCAATGACGCTCTCGATGCCCCGGATCTTGTCAATGATACGGTTCAGTTCCTCTCTGCCGCTGATCTCGAAGGTCGTCTGCAGCGTTGCCAGTCCCTGTCTGTTGGTTCTGGTGTTCATGGACATAATATCAATATTTTTCTCCGTCAGCGCCTTGGAAATATCCGCTAACAATCCGTTACGGTTGTTGGCATAGATCTTGATCTCCGCCAGATATTTCTCCGCATGTGCCTCCTCCGGCTGCCATTCCGCATCGATCAATCTCGCCCTCTCCATCTCCGGCAGATTGATGATGTTGATACAGTCGGTACGGTGAATAGAGATACCTCTTCCACGGGTCACATAACCCACGATCTCATCCCCCGGCACAGGAGAACAGCACTTGGAAAAACGCACCGACAGATCCGCGATGCCCTTTACTACGATACCGCTCTTGGACTTCATGAGGATCGGCTTGTTCACACCACTTTGCGCATTTGCTGCATTGTTCTCCGCAATGCTTGCCAGAACTTCCTCGTTGGTCATCTCTTTCTTATGGTCACGGTCGTACAACTCCTGCATCTTGTTGACGATCTGACCCTCTTTCAGAGCACCGTGTCCTATGGCCGCCAGTACAGAATCCCAGTCCCGGAATCCATACTTGCGCATAATGGCATCCATATACTCCTGCTTCTGCAGGCTGGCAAGATTGATGCCTCTGGCTTTGCAGTAGCCGGAAAGCAGATCCTTGCCCTTTAAAATATTGTCTTCCTTTAACTCATTCTTGAACCACTGGTTAATCTTGTTCTTGGCCTGGGTACTTTTTACCACATTCAGCCAGTCACGGCTGGGACCCTTGGAGTTCTGCGAAGTGATGATCTCGATCCGGTCTCCGTTGTTGATCTTATAATCAATGGTCACAAGCTTCCCGTTGACTCTCGCTCCCACCATCTTGTTACCAACAGCAGAATGAATGCTGTAAGCAAAGTCAATCGGGGTAGATCCTGCCGGAAGGTTCTTGACCTCACCGGTAGGAGTAAAGCAGTATACGCTGTCGGAGAACAGATCCAGATCGTTCTTCAGCAGGTTCATGAATTCCTTGTTATCCGACATGTCCCGCTGCCACTCCAGGATCTGTCGCAGCCATACCAGCTTCTCTTCTTCCTGTACCTCCGGCTTCTTGCCGTCGGAAGCCTCCTTGTATTTCCAATGGGCGGCAATACCGTATTCCGCCACGCGGTGCATCTCAAAGGTACGGATCTGGATCTCGAAAGGCTGTCCGTTGCTGCCGATCAGCGTCGTATGCAGGGACTGGTACATATTTGCTTTGGGCATGGCAATATAATCCTTGAAGCGCCCCGGAATGGGTTTATACATTTCATGGATCACACCCAGTGCCGCATAACAGTCCTTCACCGTCTCCACGATGATACGCACCGCGAAGAGATCATAGATCTGATCCAGCGTCTTGTGCTGGTTCTTCATCTTCTTATAAATACTGAAAAAATGCTTTACACGGCCATCGACTTTGGCTTCGATGCCGGCATTCTTAATATGTTCACTGACTTCATCCACAATACCCTGGATATATTTTTCACGGACGCTCTTACGGACAGCGATCTTATCCACCAGATCATAATAGATATCCGGCTCCAGATACTTCAGCGACAAGTCATCCAGTTCGATCTTCAGTTTGCTGATACCAAGTCTCTGGGCGATGGGGCAATAAATCTCCAGCGTCTCCTTGGCAATCCTCTGCTGGCTCTCCGGCGTCTTGTACTTCAACGTGCGCATATTGTGCAGACGATCCGCCAGTTTGATCATAATGACGCGGATATCCTTCGCCATGGCGAGGAACATCTTACGCAGATTCTCTGCCTGCATCTCCAACTTGGCATCTGACTGTTCTCCGTTGCTGCCGGACAGCGGAATTTTCTCTAGTTTGGTCACTCCGTCTACCAGAAGTGCTACATCATCACCGAATTCTCTCCTAAGATCCTCCTCCGTCATCACGGTATCTTCCACCACATCGTGCAGGATACCTGCCACGATGGTCTCTTTATCCAGTTTCAGATCCGCCAGAATGATTGCCACATTCAATGGATGGATGATATAAGGTTCTCCGGACTTCCGGAACTGATTTTTGTGAGCCTCGCTGGCGACCTTATAGGCCTTCTCGATCATGGAAATATCATCACTGGGATGATATTTTTGCACACATTGAATAAGCTCCTGATATAATTCATCCGGATTCACGAATTCTTCTGATTTACTTATCTTGTCATCATCAAAAATGACTTCGTTCTTCTCTTCTGTCATAGACGAAACAGCTCCATATTATTTTTATCGATGTCTTATTTTCCCTCGTAGCAGATGGCTGACTCCAGACGATATTTGTTAATGCGCTCACGGCCTTTCAGTCCTGCCAGTTCGATCAGCACTACCACGCCGGCTACTTCACCACCCAGAGACTCGATCAGTTTGATCATAGCCTCGGTGGTACCTCCGGTAGCGATCAGGTCATCCACGATCAGAACTTTCTGACCGGGTTTGATACTGTCCTTGTGCATCTCGATGGTAGCGGAACCATATTCCAGATCATACGTGGCAGATACGGTCTCTCTGGGAAGCTTTCCCTTTTTACGGATCAATACAAAGGGCTTATGATTATTGTATGCGATCGGTGTTCCGAAGATAAATCCGCGGGACTCGGGACCTACTACCACATCATAATCCAGATCCTTGATCTTCTCCTGCATGGTATCGATCGCCAGGTGCAGTCCGTCCGCATCCTGCAGTACACTTGTGACATCACGGAAAATGATACCCTTCTCCGGGAAATCGGGAATGCTCTTTACATATTCTTCCAACTTTTTCATGATTCTACACACCTTTCTCTTATTTAACGAATTATAGCTGCTTTTCTGCTACTTCAATCTGTTTTTTAATAAAATATTTGATGATCTCGCTTCTGGTAATAATTCCGATGAATACATTTCTATCATCGATCACCGGTACAAAGTTCTGCATCTGCGCCTGTCCCAGCAGTTCTTCCATGTTGGTATCGATACATACCGGCCGGATCTTGCCACTCTGTATGATATCCCTCACGGACAGCTTTTCCAGACTCTTCATGGTAATAGTATCCAGCTCACTATTGTGGTTCAAGATATTCCACAGAAAATCTCCCTCACTGACTACGCCCACATACCGGTCCTCGGCATCGATCACCGGTACCGCTGTGTAACCGTAGCGTTTCATCTTCTCCAGCCCCTGTCTGATAGTCATATCGTCCCGAAGAAAAGTAACCTCCTCCTTCGGGGACAAAAAAGATGCAATATTCACAATGTTCCTCCTGCTTGTTCTTTTGTGTCCGTTAATTTTGATCCTTAGGGTCGACCTCTTCGAAGGTACTGTCCAAGGCATCCTGCTCCTGTTTGAATCTCCGGAGCTTGCGCGCAAAATAAATCGTAGAAAAGCAATCGCCGGCACCACTGAGGATCAGTACCACTCCCAGAACACGGAACAACAGAATCGCTGCTTTGAACGGATTGTAGATCAGTACCACTCCGAGAATGATGTTGATTGCCGCCACAATAAGAAGTCCCAGCCAGCTGCCGTAATCCAGTCTTTTCAGGTCAATGGCATCCTGCAGTTTGCTGCATCCGCTACACAGAACCAGTACTCCCAGAATAAAGGGAATCAGGGAGATGACGATCTCTACCTTGTACAGGACTACTGCTCCCAACACGATTCCGAGAATACCGAATACAAACTCATTGTGATAATAGTTCTCTCTGGCATCCCTGAGCAGATAGCAGATAATAGATACCAGTCCTGCCACAATCAATACGATACCGATCAGATACCCCAGTGTCTTCTGCATGGTCTCCGGGATCACCAGTGCCACGATTCCTAAGAGAATATACAGCACACCGGTAAGAATTGCTTCCCATTTCAATTCTTTCAGCATTTTCATATGTAACCCTTCCTTTCCTGTAAAACAATGTTAAACTCAGGGAAAACGAAAAAGGGGCTCTCTGCAAACCTGCGGAAAACCCCCTTTATGTTCAATTTACTTTCTGCCGCAGCACTTCTTGTACTTCTTGCCGCTTCCGCAGGGACAGGGATCATTGGGATAAACCTTCTGCTCCTTCACAATGGTAGTGGAAGACTTCTGCTCTTTGTAGAGTTCCTTACGGGTCTCTTCGTCAAAGATATCGTTCCACTCTTCCAGATTGTACAGCCAGTCGGCTTCTGCTGCTACCATGTTCTTGTACAGAAGAGCCTTATCGAAGCCTAAGTTTACCTGAGTATCCTCTTCCAGATCATCAATAGGGTTCTGCTCTACCAGGCTGTCGTTGATGCCATCCAGAAATCCGGTCATGGTCATCAGAGATACTTTGAACTTGTCAGCCAGTTCCTTCACGGTACCCTTTACTACTTCATCGGGATTCTTCAGAAGCTGTGCGTAGATTTCCTTCTCCTCCTGGAAATAAGCTGCCCAGAGTTGCTGCAGCTTCTCTTTGCCGGTTGCCTCATTATATGCTACTGATCTCCACTGTTCCATTAAATTCATAATTGTAATACCATCCTTACATAATAATTAAATATTTAATAATACGATTTCTCCGCCCTTCGGGCTCTCGAAATCGTCACATCCATTCGCATTTCGGACTGGCGTCCTCCATGCTCATGTCTGTTTATCCGCTCAATAGGTGAACTGCCTTGCCTGCAAGCAGTCAGGCAGTTCACCTATTGGCAGAATTATTAATCATAGTATATAACAACTCGTCCTCAAAAACAACAAAAAAATATCAATCGGGGATGTATAAACCCACAAATCCGGGACAGACTACTACTATCATCGGATCCCCTCCTTTGATCTTACGAAAGATACGATAATACTTAATCCTCCCCTTTTGAAAAGAGGCACCCGTGGGTGCCTCTTTTTTTGCTATCAGTTCCTACAGGGGAACTTTTCCTTCTTTGATCAGTTCAATAAAAGCATCTGCCACCTCCGGATCAAACTGGGTTCCTTTATTTTTCTCCAGTTCCCCCATAGCGTATTCCACACTCAGGGGCTCCTTATATGCTCTCTTGGAGATCATGGCATCAAAGCTGTCGCACACCGCCAGGATCCTACCAAGAAACGGAATCTCTTCTCCCTTGATTCCTCTGGGATAACCCTTGCCGTCATATCTCTCGTGATGGGAAACGACCGCGGGGATCACATAGTTCATATTCGGCAGATAGTGGATCATTTCGATGGATTTCTCCACATGGCTCTTCATGATCTCATATTCTTCATTCGTAAGCTTTCCAGCCTTTTTCAGGATGCTCTCCGGGATACCGATCTTACCGATATCATGCAAAAGGCCTGCCACCTTTACGGTCTGGATATCGTTTCTGGACAAGCCCAGCTTCTGGGCCAGCAATACCGCATACTGGGATACATTGGTGGAGTGCTGGAAAGTAAAGGAATCCTTCGCATCAATAGCCGCCACCAGTGCATACACCGTAGGCGCCACCTGCTCGTAACCGGTCTCCTTATCCTGGCTCTCCTCATTGATACCGCCTTCATATACCTGGATCCGGTCCTTACCATTACGCTTCGCATAAAAGGCCGCCCGCTTGGACTGCTGGAACAATTCCAGCGCATCCGCTGCCAGACCGGGATACCATGCCACACCAACGCTGAATGTAATGGGCTGCATGACCTGTGGTTTATTTGTAGCATTCTCCTGTACTGCCCGGGTCAGTTTCTCCGCCAGTGCCACCAGTGGTTCCCTGCCGGTCTCCGGCACAGAGACCAGAAACTCATTGGATCCTACCCGGAATACCTCTCCGTTCTCCACATTATCCAAAAATCTCTTCGCGCACCATTGCAGAATCCGGTCGCCGGTCTGTTCTCCGTACAGGTCATTGTATAACTTAAAATTATCCATGTCCATGTATAAAAAGCCCCGTTCTTCTCCCAAGGCACCATCGCGGCGCAGATACACTCCACAATAGCTGCGGTTATACAGGCCGGTCAGTTCGTCATGAATGGATACCTGATATACCTTTTCATAAGCATCAATGTTTTTCAGACTGCCGGAAGCAATATTTGCCATCTGCCGGATGCAGTCCGCCTCGCGGTAATTGAGCTTACTCTCCCGCAGACGCTCCATATATACAAATCCACAGACCATATTATCATATTTTAACAGGGCGATCTCCGGTGTCTCTTTTGTCTCTTCCTGCTCTACGATGCCACAGACTCTCTCCACCTCATCTTCGCCCAGCGGGATATGTCCGCTCTGTACCACCTCACGGTAACCGTCATCATTTATATTTTTCTCAAAGATTCTGGATTTCCAGCCCGGAATTGCATCATCCAGAATGTCATGCATATTGGCAAACAATTCCTTACGGTTTAAAATGGATGCCGCTCTGTCCTGGAATTTCCGCAGTCCCTCCAGCATATGCTTCTGCTTCTGGTTCAGGATATCCTCCAGACGCTTTCTGGCAAAAGCTACCACCAGCACCGTCCAGGCACATTGCAGAACGATATAGATCAGCAGTTTCTGCGTTACCGCCCGCTCCAGACTTCCCAGCACATTTTCCAGATTATGAGACAGGATGACCAACGGCAGGGATGCCACCACAACTGCCAGAAAATATACTGCACCTACCGTTACACGATAGGAAAAATCAAACAGATACTGCTTGTACATGATATAGACCATGCACACCGCCATACCAACGCAGCCCAGCATATCATACGGAAAGACGCTTCCCGGAATCAGGCAGAGCAGATTTCCCATCAAAACAAACAGGGTTCCCAGTAACAGCGGCTGTAGTTTTTTACGCAGCTGTAGGTCTCCACCGATCTTGCAATGAGCCAGATAAGTGGCATAGACCAATACCGAGACCTCCAATACCGTCAACACCCAGATTCCGGATGTTGCATGATACATATAGACATAAGTTCCATCGGCACGGGTCGTCACTTCCGGTGCCGGCAGGATCGCGCCACTCCAGGCATTGCCCAGAACCAGAGCTGTCGTCAGGACTCCATAGATATAGATCAGCGCGTCATGCTCCGTAATTTCCAGAAAACCAAATAGAAATGCATACATAAACACTGGAATCACCAGCAGACCAAACAGTGCAAAATTATGCCAGAAACGAATTCCCGGAAATACCTGTAGCCGCATGAGAATCACCCCACCGGTCCACACCAGGCAGGAAGTCAGCACTGCCCTCAGACTACGGACTGTCCGGCTCTTCATGGTATTGAAAAAGCAGAATAACAGAAAAAGGGAGCACAAAAAGGCTCCCACCGGAACACCGATGTAGAGATTTCTATCTAATGTCATATCCAGAAAGCTCTCCATACTTGTATTACTCCCTCACACTTTTGTTTTTATTTTCGAACCGATATCCCTTTTTCGACCCGAATCCTCTTATGTATGTAAAATTATACCACATTTTTCCTTTAAAGACAATGGTACATCCAAAATCCGCTGATTCTCAGATCCGCGAAAAGGCAGACGTAAATTACGGCACTCTTCCTTGTATTCTCCGTCCACGATAACATCCAGAAGCGGTAAAAGTTTCGTGATCACCGGATCTCCCGCTTCCATCCAGGCCAGAAGATCCTTATCAAAATCATAGCCGGTATAGCACCAGATCGTCTTCCGGGGATAAATTTCCCTTACTTTCTTTACCAGAGAAAGCACCGTTGCACGGTTCTGCGGTTCCATAGGTTCGCCGCCCAGTAAGCTTAAGCCCCGGATATAGTCCGGGGCCAGTGCCTGTAAGATCTCCTGTTCTGTTTCCAGCGTGTAAGCCTGTCCGTACTGAAAATCCCAGGCCACACTGTTAAAGCATCCCTTGCAATGATGGGTACAACCGCTGACAAACAGCGATACTCTCACGCCGGGACCGTTTGCCACGTCCGTTTTCTTGATCGTCGCATAATTCATAGGACATTTCCTTCCCTTTTACTATCTGCATATTACAGATGAAGAACTCTTGCCTTGATCTCCTTGGTCTTGCCGGCATTCCAGAAGTTCTCTCCAAGATAACCGCAGGTTCTTCTGGTGACATTCATTTTCGCATGATCCTTGTTGTGACACTGAGGGCACTCCCATTCCATATTATCATTGATCATGATCTCACCGTCATAGCCACAGACGTGGCAATAATCGGATTTGGTGTTGAACTCACCGTACTGGATATTATCGTAAATAAAACGGATCACTTCCTCGATGGCTTCCACATTATTCGTCAGATTAGGTACCTCCACATAAGAGATCGCGCCTCCCAAAGATTTATTCTGGAATTCACTCTCGATCTTAAATTTGGTAAATGCGTCGATCTTCTCCCGTACATCCACATGATAAGAATTTGTATAGTATCCTTTATCGGTGACATTGGAAATATCACCGTATTTTTCCCGGTCGATCCTTGCGAAACGATAACACAGTGTCTCAGCAGGAGTTCCGTAGAGGCTGAATGCAATACCGGTCTCCTCTTTCCATTTTGCGCAGCGATCCTTCATATAATCCATGACACGCAGGGCGAATTCCTTGCCGGGTTCCACGGTCTGGCTGCATCCTTTCATCAGATACGTGGTCTCATACAGTCCGATATATCCCAGAGACATGGTGGAATAACCATTGTGCAAGTATTTGTCGATGGTCTCGCCCTTCTTCAGACGGGCGATGGCTCCGTATTGCCAGTGGATGGGGCTCACATCGGATACCACACCTTCCAGTGCCTTGTGACGGCACATCAATGCTTCATAACAC
Organism: Waltera acetigignens; assembly: GCF_025567015.1. Taxonomy (NCBI): domain Bacteria; kingdom Bacillati; phylum Bacillota; class Clostridia; order Lachnospirales; family Lachnospiraceae; genus Waltera; species Waltera acetigignens. The sequence continues at coordinate 590,051 of NZ_JAOQJO010000001.1, forward strand.
AGTTCCAGACGCTCGTCCAGCAGTTTCCAGAATTTCTCTTCATTTCCTTTTGCCAGAATACCGATCTGCGGAAGATTGATGCTGACAACGCCCTGATTGAAGCGTCCTTCCCATTTGTACTCTCCGTTTTCATCCTTCCAGGGAGACAGAAAAGAACGACAGCCCATGCAGGAAAATACATTTCCCTCGTAATTCTCGCGCATCTTCTTCGCGGAGATATAGTCGGGATACATTCTCTTGGCAGAGCACTGTGCGGCCAGTTTGGTCACATAGTCATATTTTCCGCCCTTTAAGCAGTTGTTTTCATCCAATACATAGACCAGCTTCGGGAAAGCAGGAGTCACATAGACGCCCTTCTCATTCTTGGTCCCCTCGATCCGCTGACGCAGGATCTCCATGATGATCTGCACGGTCTCTTCCACATATTCGTCATTCTCATCGATATGCAGGAAAAGTGTGACAAAAGGAGACTGTCCGTTGGTGGTCATCAGAGTATTGATCTGATACTGGATGGTCTGCACACCGGATTTCAGTTCGTCATGCACACGCATCTGCACGATCTTGTCCTTGGCTGCCTGATCCAGAGTATCCCCGAATTCTTCCTCCAGCTGTTTTGCAAATTTTTCCTTACTCTTACGCAGATATTTCCCCAGATGCTTGATATTGACGCTCTGGCCGCCGTACTGGTTGCTGGCCACTGCCGCAATGATCTGGGTGGTCACGGTACATGCCACCTGAAAGCTCTTGGGAGACTCGATCATCTTGCCGTTAATGGAAGTGCCGTTGTCCAGCATGTCCTTGATATTGATCAGACAACAGTTGAAGATCGGCTGGATGAAATAATCCGCATCATGGAAATGCAGCACACCGTTGTCGTGCGCCATGGCAATATGCTCCGGCAAAAGCAGACGTCTGGTAACGTCACGGGACACTTCACCCGCAATATAGTCTCTCTGAGTGGAAGCCAGACGGGTATTCTTGTTGGAATTTTCCTCCGCCAGCTCCTTATTCTCATTCCGGATCAGTTTTAAAATAGATTCATCCGTAGTATTGGACTTTCTAAGCAGACTTCTCTGGTAACGGTATACAATATACTTCTTTGCCAGAGTATATTTATTGTGCTCTACCAGATGCTCTTCGATCATATCCTGGATATGCTCCACGGTCTGGGTCTGTCTGCCCTCCTGCTGTACATCCTCCAGAATCTCCTCGATCAGTCCCTCACTGGCACGATACCGCTCCTCCACTTCATTGTTGGCCTTATGGATTGCTTCCCGGATCTTCTCCTCTTCATAGGGCACTACTCTGCCGTCTCTCTTCTGAATCTTCATTGCTGTTTCCCTCACTTTATATCATTCCCATAAGATACGAATTCCTGCATAAGCCGAAAGAAAAGCCGCATCGGAAGCAAGTTCCCGACACGACTTTTTCTGCAAATCATAGTGTCTCACTAGATTTTGTGTTTTCCAAGTAATTTCGTATCTACATCTTGTATCTAATATTATAGTGAGGATACATGGAAAAAGCAAGTATCTTTTTTAAAACATTCCTCTTCCACCATAACCGCCGAAGCATAAACCGCCACCGCCACAGCAAAGGTTGCAGAACAGATTGGCCAGACAAATTTTCAGGCACAGGTCGTTGCCACCCACATGGGGATAGCCATAGGCTGCCTGTCTGCTCTCATACCACTGTCCCCCGCTCTGTAGTCTCTGCAGGAGCATCTGGTATTCCATATTCTGGGGATCCAGCGCCACCGCCTTGTTTGCATGTTCCAGCGCCGCTACATTATTTCCAAGGCCCATGTGTGCCATGGCACTGTAGTAATACCATCTGGCCGTCTTCTCATGCTCTCCCATGCCGTCCAACGTATTTCTGGCCTCTCTGTAATAGCCGTTTCTGAGATAATTACCGGCTGCCCGCAGTCTGGGCTCTTCTTCATAGCCAGAAGTCTGCTGTTGCCAGCCTGCCTGCTGCCAGAAGTCTCCAAATCCCTGACCGTAGCCGCCATATCCCTGGCTTCCACCGTAGCCGCTTCCGCTACCACCATAGCTCTGCCTGCCATATCCGCCACCGTAACTGTAGCCTTCGGTCCGCTCCTTCATGATCTGCTGGTAGGCTGCCTGGATCTCCTTGAACTTTTCTTCCGCCTGATCCTTATTGGGATTGTTGATATTGGCATCGGGATGGTATTTCCGGCTCAGTGCCTTATATGCTTTTTTTATTTCCTCCTCGGAAGCATCTCTGCTCACTCCCAGAACACTGTATGGATCATAAGTCATTTCCCGTTACCTCTTTTGCACTGTCTTTCATCCGTTTCTTCCGCACGATCTCATAACGGCACCATACACCGGAATACAGAATATTCCGCAGAATATCCACATTCTGTAAAATAGGAAGCTGTTCGAACTCCTTACAGCACTCCGACATCATCATGGTCAGGATCTGCCGGCATTCCTCCTCAAAGCCCGGTTCCTCATACCGTTTCTTTAACGGATTATAGGTTCCTTTTTTGAGGTCCTGCTCGATATCCTCATAGGCATCCAACAGATAAATGAATTTTCCCAGGAAAAATCCAAGTCTCTCCAGATTGTCCTTCCACTCATCCTCACGACAGGATACAATCTGTGCCATGACTCTGCCAAACAATCCCGCCATGGTATCAATATCCGCATTGCCCTGCTTTTCCGCATCCGCAAAATTCTGCATGGCCAGTGAGATATTTCTTACTTTTTCCTGATATAATAACGGTTTTTTACGGAATTTTCTTCCCAACAGATAACTGTACACCAGTCCCTTCAGACTATGCTCGTCCTCCCAGTCGTCCTCCGCTTTATAGCAGGAAAAAAGCACCGTCATATCTGCCACATAATCCGTAAACAGATTTCTTCTTGTGGGATGTTTTTCCAAAGGATGGGCCACACATCTGCACTGGGCCTCCTGTTCCTCCGGTTCATATAAGCCGGTGAGCAGCATCAGGATAAAAGTCATATCGTAATTCAGAGAAAGCTGCCCCAGGACACCGTAACGTTCCTTCAGGCTCTGACACAATCCGCAATAATAGGATCGATAAACATCATACTCCTTAAATTTCATTTCCGACTGATTGATCACAATATATCCGAACATCTGGCTCACCACCCTTTCCTATATTTCTGTATTCCAATTTTCATTTCCCGTGATCCTGCCACAGGATTTTCCCGTCAGGTCTTGCGGATAAATTCTTCACCGCATTTTCTGCACCGGATTGCGATCTTCCCCTTATGTCTGGGTACCCGAATCTTCTGTCCGCATTTCGGGCATTTATAGATCTTGTACTCCTTACGACCGGCAATAGCCTTTTTCTTTCGCTGCCACCATCCGCGAACCTTCATTTCTTTCTTCAGATACCACTGGTTCTCGGCACTCCTCTTACTCAGGTCTTTAGAAAACATCCGGTAATACGCATAGACTAACAGGGCCAGAGCCAGCACATAAAATATTCTCAGACCAAAAAAAGAGAGCGCCAGGCAGACCAGAGCCACAATCATCAAAAACTGATTGAAGCGGTCGTTGCCATAACGCCCCCACATGAAACGCTGTAACTTCTCTTTCATGAAGTACCACCTTTCGTCCGCCACCATACAGGGGACACATTATCCAAATCTTTCAGAGTCTCCTTCGCGAAGTCTCCTCTGAATGTTACCTACATTATGGTATGCCGAAAGGCAAAAAGCAATTAACTAAGTATAAACTTTTGTAAAAGAACTATTATTTATTCCACAGTTCCTGGGCCCGTTCATCCCAGTTTTTCGCGTATTCTGCGCACTTTCCGCACAGATGCTCCACAGACTCCGGTGACTGTAAATCAGTGGAATGTGCTCCGGTCTCATGCACCATATGCTGTAAGATTTCCGGATTTTCCAGCATCGGGCAGGGCTTTAAGTGATTGCAGTTGAAAGGCTGGTTCGCACGGTATGCCATAAACAGTGGCTGCTTCAACGCAGTCAGCAGATCTACTTCCTTGATATTGGCACCGGAATAATGGATGAATACACAGGGCTCCACATCGCCGTTTGGATTGATATGGCAGTAGTTTCTGCCGCCTGCGATACATCCGCCCACATATTCTCCATCGTTCTGAAAATCGAAGGCAAAGATAGGTTTTCCGCCCTTCATGGCACGGATTTCACGAATACGGTGATACATATATTCTCTCTGGTCCGGATCTAAGAGCAATTCGGTAGATGCATCATTGCCTACGGGCATATAATGGAAATACCAGCTGAATCTGGCACCTTTTTCAATGATCATATCCAGGAATTCATCACTGGTGACTACTTTATAGTTCTTGCTGGTATAGCAGATGGAAGTTCCGAAGATCAGACCGTACTGCTTCATCAGATCCATGGCATGCATTACTTTATCAAACACGCCCTTGCCGCGGCGTAAGTCGTTCACTTCGTCGAAGCCTTCCAGACTGATAGCTACGGAGAAGTTGCCTACCCGCTTCATCTCCTGGCAGAATTTTTCATCGATCAGCGTGCCGTTGGTAAATGCATGGAAGCCACAGTCATCGTGTTTCTCGCACAGACGGATGATGTCATCCTTTCTGACCAGAGGTTCGCCACCGGTGAAGAAATACAGATAGATACCAAGTTCCTTACCCTGGGTAACGATGCGATCCATATCTTCAAAGCTTAAGTTCAGACGATTGCCGTACTCTGCCGCCCAGCAGCCGGTACAATGCAGGTTGCAGGCACTGGTGGGATCCATCAGGATCAGCCAGGGGATATTGCACTGATGTTTCACACGCATCTCGTTGATCTCTTTTTTACCGCAGAACGCCGCCTCAAAACCATAGTCCAGTGCGGACATTTTGATGACATGGGGATCCACTTCGTTTAAGATCCGGTTCACATACTGCATCCATTTGCTGTCCGGATCCTGGATCATACGTCTTGCCGCATCATAGCTTTCCTTGCGGAAGGTATCTCCCATAAATTTTTCCGACAGATCTACCAGCTTTAAGAATGCCTTTTCTCTGTCTGTTTCGTCCTTATTCACATACTTCAGAATTCCGTCGATTGCTGCGCCAAATGCAGCTCTCTCAACTTTGTGTTTTGCGTCTGCCATACGATTTACCTCACTTTTGTCTATTTATTCTATGAATCACGGTATTTCAGATGTAATATCGAAACAATACATCCACGCCGGCAAGCAGGAAGATCAGCGCTCCACTGATCAGTACACGGTTTCTTCCATGACACCCGATCCGATATCCCGCATAGATGCCGGCGATGACCGCCAGCGCAGCCATAATTGCCAGCTGAATGATCTGCACCGTTACTCTGGTGTCTAAAAAGCCCATGCCAATTCCCGTCAGAAAACTGTCCACACTGGTAAGCATGGCCCAAATGCATAGCTGTCTCCAGGCGAAGGCATCTTCCCTTCGTTCCAGCGGGTCCCGCATATGTAGTGCCCGGACGATCAGCCATATCCCGATCAGGAAAAAAATAACTGCCGATGCCGCCCTGAACAGTCTTTCTGTCCGCTGATAGTTCATTGCAATGTACGGAAGTTCCGAAATCAGGCTTCCTAAAAGCATTGCACCGCTCTGCCATCCTGTGAACAGCAGGATCATTTTCAGGATCTGCTTTTTGTCCAGTCTGGAAAGCATAGCGCCTTTGTATAATGCATAGGTAAAGACATCCAGGGATAGTCCCACCGATACAATGAAAATTTCATACCATGCCATCCATGCAACCCCTTTCTCCCGTTATAATGTTTTTATCTCTTTTCATTTTTTACTTTAAACAATTTTCCGGCATATGGTAAGATACAACCCTTGCACAGCGTTTTTCCTGCTCTTACATTTTTTCGATAACTGTAAATATTCCGCGACATTTTGGCAAAAGTGTCGTTTAAAGTTGAGAAAAGAAAGTTTTTTGGTTATAATATTTCTATCCCGGTTCTTTTATAGGAAAAGGAGTCCTGTGATGAAGACAAAAGAATTATTGGCAGACAGTTTTCGTTCTCTTGTGCTTACCATGCCTTTTCAGAAGATTTCCATCAAAATGATCACGGATGGTGCACATGTGATCCGCCCTACTTTCTATAACTATTTTCAGGATAAATACGAAGTGATTGAGTTTCTGTTCGACCAGGACATCGGCAGCAAAGTCGAAGTCATGATTGAAAACGATATGGAACAGGAAGCCATCAAGCTGATGTTTATCTGTTTTGAAAAAAATAAGGAATATTATCATCGACTTTTTGAAACCACAGGCCAGAATTGCTTCGGAGAATTTTTTTCACACTACTGTGAACAGACCTTTTTCCGGATTCTGTCCAGACATCCTATGAGGAAAATGCCCTGCGAACTTATCACACCGCAGTCACTGGCACATTATAATGCCCTCTTATTAATTGAAATTCTAAAGTTATGGCTCTCCTCTCCGAAAGAAGTCCCTGCGGAGAAAATTTTTGAGGCCTACCAATATATTATACGAACTCCGATACTGGATATGATCCAATATCCGGAACCATAAAAAGACAGGTCGAACTGACCTGTCTCAGACTGTAGACAAAACGCTTTTGGTCAGCACTCCAGAAGCGTTTTTCTTGTTTTCGGTTCAAAAAGTGTGTACTTGATCAATAATAAACACTTTTGGGCTCCCCTTTTTCCCTTCCTGGCTATCATCTTTGCCAGTTTTTTCAGATTCATGCAGGCAAACGTAAGCCCGACTTTCATTTCCATCCGGGCTTTTCCTATCATCTGTGTATAGCGGAATCCGTGGTTTTCTTTTGCTGTTCCGAAGAGGCGCTCTACGGTCTCTTTCCGTTGCGCATACACTTCCTTCATCCCAATCGTATGCCGGATATCCTCACACTTTTCCATGTACGGCTCCCAGATATGCCGGGTCACTACCTTCACATGATCCCTGCTTTCTGTGCACTGCTTCAGATATGGACATCCTTCACAGACGATTCCGCAGCTCTTGTATTCCCGGTATCCGGAACGGTTCGTCGTATGATAAG